>JAGBHJ010000094.1 GCA_017935525.1 Clostridia bacterium
GGTATTCTGTCGTAAAAATACGTATTTACGTCAATTTCCTGTTCAGCATTTGCTTCTGCTGTAAAACCGGGTGTTACCGCAATAA
Organism: Clostridia bacterium; assembly: GCA_017935525.1. GTDB lineage: Bacteria > Bacillota > Clostridia > HGM11327 > HGM11327 > SIG351. The sequence goes on from JAGBHJ010000094.1 coordinate 86, forward strand.
ACGATACCGCGGTAACACACACCAATAATATGCTCAATATAAGCCTTTTCATTATAAGCTCCGATCCTTATTTACTTGTCTGTGCAATGAACTCGTCAATTCTGTCAGCGATCATCTGCAAGCTGGTGCGCCAGAATTCGGGCTTGGTAAGGTCTATTCCCGCAATTTCGGCAACGTGCTCAACGGAATCCACCGTCGTTGCCTTCAGCAACGCTCTGTACTTGGGCAGGAAAGCCTCTCCCTCCTCAAGGTATTTTGCATAAAGACCTCTGGAGAAAAGTCCGCCAAACGCATAGGGGAAATTGTAGTAGCTCAGACCTGCTCTGTAATAATGGCTCTTGCAGCACCACATATAGGGATGCAGGTAGTTGGGATCAAGTCCGTCACCATAAGCCTCTTTTTGCGCGTTGAGCATTATCTCCTCAAGCTCGCCTGCAAACATAAACGTCTTGTTCCTGCGGCGGATGACCTCATCCTCAAAGAGGAATCTGGAATAAATATCAACTATTATCTGTGTGCAATCCTGAATCTGACTTTCGATAAGTCCTATCTTCTCCTCGCCGTCAGCCTTTTCGATGGCATCGTTTACGATTATGAGCTCATTAAAATTAGAAGCCGTTTCCGCAACAGGCATTGTATAACCCGTATTCAAGGGTCTGTGGTCCTGGATCTGCTGACCGTGATATGCATGGCCAAGCTCGTGAGCCAATGTCACCACCGAGCCAAAGCTGCCCGAGAAGTTTGTAAGAATTCTGCTCTGACCTACAAACGGGAGATTGGAGCAGAAAGCGCCGCCAACCTTGCCCTGATGAGGATAGAAATCTATCCACTCCTCATTAAATGCTCTGTCAACCATTTCCGCAAGGTCGCCTGCAAAGCTGTTGAAGTGCTCCACCAAGTACTTGTGAGCATCCTCAACCGTAAACGCTTCGGAAGATGCCTCGCCCATGGATGTAAAAAGCTCATACCACGGAAGTCCGTTTTTGTAGCCCAAAAGCTTAGCCTTGTGCTTAAGATACTGACGGAATTTTGGCATAAACTCGCGCATAGCCTCAAGCATTGCGTCCAACGTGGCTTTATTCATTCTGGACTGGGCAAGAGTCATCTCAAGAGGATTTTCGTAGCCTCTGAGCTCTGCCTCCGTATTTACCTGCTCCTTGATGCTGTTTATAGCAAAGGCAATGGAATCCTTTATTTTGGAGTAGCACGCAAGCTCCGCCTCGTAAGCCTCTTTTCTTACAACGGGATCGTCGCTTTCAGCAAGACCTCTTATTGCGGAGAGAGTAGTCTTTTCGCCCTTGTAATCCACCTCCACGTTTGCAGTAAGGAAAGAGAACAGGTCGCCCCAAGCCTTACCGCCGCTGATATTCAGCTTTGCAAAGACAGCCTCTGCATCGTCGGACATATTGTGAGAAACAGATTCCTTTATCTCATTAAAATAGAATTTGTACTGTGACAGTACCTCGTCGCTTTCAAGAACGCTGTCCAGATCCTCTATACTGCCGACAAATTTTTCAAAAACCACGTTTTCCTTTGCCGTGCTTGCAAGCATTGCGCTGATCTTTGTGGTGTAGGCAGCCCCTGCAGTGTCTGCGGAGTTTGTTGATCTTCTGAGGCTGAAAAAGCCCGAAAGTCTGCGTACCAAAAGACTCATTTCTTCCTTGATGTCAATGATCTTCCTCAGCGAAGCCGCAGGGGACTCCCCATCAAGCTTTGCAACTGCTGACTTGTATTCAGCTACTGTTTTTTCAAGAAGATCAAGATCAGTATCGATCTTAGGATCATCGGCGCCATTGTAAAGGATATCAAGTGACCATTCGTTATACATAAAAATTCTCCTGTATGTTGTTTTGTTTATTATACAACAAATCCCGATAATTTGCAATAAAAAAAGATCGTTTGTCCGTTAAGACAAACGTCCCATATCTATTCAAAATCCGATGATAATAAATAAATAGTGAATAAACAAGATATCCTACAGGTCCGAGGATGAATTCAAGCTCTTACATAATCGTTAGTTTTAAGTGATATTCGCCTCCAAAACCGGGCGAAGCCAAATATCACTTGCAAAGCAAATACCACGCACCAAAGGTGCATATAACAGAAATGCAACTCGTAAAATCACGCCGTAAGGCGTGTATATCATCCGCAACTTGTTGCGGTATATCATCAATGCGAAGCATTGTATATCATCAAGCCGCAGGAGGATGCACGCTGGCGCGTGATGAGATACAAGGGCGGCTCGCCGCCCTTGATGATATCCACGACTGCGTCGTGATGATATGCCAAGCCTGCGGCTTGGATAAACAAAAAGAGAACATTTGTCGGTAGACAAATGTTCTCTTTTTGTTGGTGCCGAAGACCGGACTTGAACCGGTACGATTTTTAGGTCCCGGGATTTTAAGTCCCGTGCGTCTGCCTATTCCGCCACTCCGGCTGAATTACGCTAATTATTATAGCACAAAAACGGCTTTGTGTCAACTGCTTTTTATTCAAAACATCCTGTTTTTTGGGAATTAAAACTGCCCGAGGAATCCCCCGGGCAGCTATGCTCGTAAATTATTACTTCATCCAACCGTCGATCTTTGCGGAAACGTCTGCGCCGCAGAACTTTGCCAGCATAATAACGTTTGTCTTGAAGCTTGCGCCGTCGCTTGCAGCAGAGTGCATCTCAACGTAGGTCTGTACCATTTCCTCAACGTTCTTTGCGCCAAGTTCTTCGCCAAGATTCAACGGGTCAAAGCCCTTTTCTGTTACAACGTCGCTGATAGTGTTCATAATTACCTTTGAGGTTACGATAGCGTCGATGTAGTCCGCAAGGTCAAGTCCCTCCTCTGCGTTGATAGCCATATCAAACAGGGAGAATACTGCGTCGGCCTCCTTCTTGACCTCCTCCTCGCTAAGCTCGTGGGATTCTGCCATATTGTCGCACAGAGCGCCAAGTGTAAAGCAGATGCCCTCTGCAAAGTCCTCGGGAATGCCTGCAGCCGTAAGAAGGTCGGGAGCAAACAGCGTCTTAACAACGTCTGCAACGCCCTTTGTCATGTTGTGGAGCAACCAGGAAACGTTTTCCTCCAGCTTTTCAATGTCCTGACCACCGTTATTTGTAATATCCATAACGATCTGAGTAGCCTTCTGTGTTACCTCAAACAGCTCCTCAAACTTTACGTCCTCGTTATTGATGATGGAGTCGATATCGATCTTATCCGTATCAATGGGCAATGAATCGCCAATGGAGGGGGATGATATAACCGCGTCTATGGTATCCTTTGCCACGTCGCCCAGCAGCGCGCTGTCAAACAAGCTGTCCATTGCAGAGCCAAGAGCCTTAATGTCCAGATCTTCTATGGAGATCTCCTCATCGCCCTTATTCATGGAATCAACAAACTGGGTCACGGAAGCAACAACGTTGCTCAACGCCTTGACCTCTTTTTCCAGCTCTTCCTGTGAGAGTGAAAGCAGAGCATCCTTGGAAACCTTGATGGTATCCAAAGTAACCGCCTTTGTCACGAACGTATCAACGGACTTCAACGCCTCAACAGCAGCCACGTCAATAGTGGGAGCAGTCTCAAACGTTTCCTTCAGCTCCTGGCAAAGGTCCTTTGCAGCCTGGAGATATACGGAAGCTTTGTCAATTGAGCCGCCATCCTTGGAGTCAACCTCGTCCATATCGGAGAAGTCAAACGCAATAGCAAAGAACTCCTGTATCTCGCTTTCCTCAACGTTGGGAACAAAGTCCTCAAAGCCCTTTACAAGTGCCGTTGTTATAGCAGGAACTATGGACTCGTCGATCTCAACGCCGTTCTTCTTAAGGATCTCGCTGAGCTTGTCAGACGTCAACGTAGATGCGTTAAGCTCCGCTGTAATTGCCGTAATAAAATTGTCATAAACCTCGTTCTTGTCAGCAGGCAAGCCCAAGGAGCTACCCATGGACTGGATACCCGTGTTGATGAGTGTGGGCAAAAGCTCCTTCATTCTGTCGTTGCTTGTCACCTTTGTCAAGAGATCCTCAATAAAGCCCTCCTGTGTGATAGCCTCCAGAATGTCGAATTCCTCGCCGCCCTCGCCGCCAATGGAATCCAGCATACCGTATTCCGTTGCAACCTCAATAATACCTGCAACCGTAACAAGGTCTTCCTTGATGGTGTCAACTGTGCTGTGGCTGAATACGTCACATACCTCACCGATGATATCACCCATCACGCCCTCCATCTGAGGAGGAGCAATACCCATATAGGCCTCGCCCTCTGCCCATGCCTCTGTAAGGTCAACCACAAAAGCACAAACGATAGCGCTGATGCCCTCGGACTCCTTTATATAGTCCGCAACAGCCTCAAGAGCTGCGGCATAATCAGGCTCGTCGCCGCTGATGGCAGGCATGATCTCGTCCGCAATGGGAACAATGCCCTTAAGCTCCGTTGTAATGCACATGCTGTTGCCGCCAACGGAGATCTTTGTGAGCTGTGTATTGAACACATCACCCATTCTGCCGGAGATGTTTACAAACCAATTGTCGGAAACACTCTGACAGATATCGATCACGTCGCGATTTTCTTCAGCTGATTCTTCGTCAGAAGCCATGATGGAAGGAACAGCCTCAGTTGCTATGTCCGCAATGGACATAACGGGGCCCATCCATACGCCCATAAAGAATACACCCGTAATAATACCCAACAACATACCGCAAAGTCTGTCGCAGGGGAACGTTCTGCGGTTTTCCTTTGTCACGATCTTTCTTGCAATGATCTGATAAGGAATTATCATCAGTATTGAGAGCACGCAGAACAATACTCCAAACACTACCATGGCTGTCACACCGGACGCCAAGCCTCTGATCAACTCTCCAACCAGACCCTCAGCAGTCAAGATCGGATTAGCTACGCCTCCCCCATTTGCGACGGACTCAAGCGCATCCTTGATGGCTGAATCGTATATCACATTTGAGATAGGCTTACTCACAAACATCGAAATCAGGGCCGCCACAGCATAGCTTGCCAGACGGAGTGCGGACTTGACAGTTCTTCTGCCCAAGCCAACAAAAAGCCCGATCAGCGCCGCTACGCACACCAGCGCTGTAATTCCGATGGAAACATAATTA
>JAGBHJ010000095.1 GCA_017935525.1 Clostridia bacterium
ACGCATTTTTTCCACGTCTAGCGCACCCTGCACAGTATGCTCGTACCTGCAGGTCAGCGCGGAGTGGGTGTGGGCAGCTCGGATGCAATATCTGTAAGTCTTTTTCTTTGCAGAAAAGCGGGAATTAAACTCCATCCCCACCTCTTTGCTCTGTCTTATTCTGATGCTGTCGGGCAGCTTTGAATTCAGCGCCGCAGCGTATTTTTCCCCGGGGATGCGGCTTTCGGTGACAAAGTCCGCCACCTGCCCACAGGCGTGTACGCCTGCGTCAGTTCTTCCCGCACCGTTTATCGTAACGGGTACGCCCTCGATGGCTTCAAGGGCTTCCTTTATACATTGCTGGACTGTGATGCCGTTGGGCTGTATCTGCCAACCGCAAAAGTCCGTGCCGTCGTATTCGATTACAAGCTTTATCCTTCTCATTTTGTACCGGATCAGAATATCTTTACGTAATTCGTGCCTATCATAAGGGCAAACATCACGATCGCAAACGCCGTTGCGATAAAGTCGTTCTTTGTCACTTTAAGAGGCGTCATCCTTGTTCTGCCTTCGCCGCCTCTGTAACAGCGGGCAGTCATCGCCAGCGCCAGCTCCTCCGCACGTCTGAATGCGCTTACAAAAAGCGGTATCAGAAGCGGCAGCATACTCTTTGCCTTCTGCACCAGGTTTCCTGTGTCAAAATCCGCGCCACGTGCCATCTGAGCCTTCATTATCTTGTCAGTCTCTTCAATAAGAGTGGGGATAAATCTGAGGGCAATGGTCATCATCATCGCCATCTCGTGGGCGGGAAAGCCTATCTTGCTCAATGGCTTAAACAGGGACTCGATGCCAAATGTCAATGATATGGGGGACGTTGTCAACGTCAGAAGTCCCGTAAAGAATATCAGCATCACAAGCCTCAAAAGCATTACCACCGCACGGATGATGCCTGCATCCGTAACCTTGAATATCCAAAACTTTACGAGCACATTGCCCGTTGAGTTGATAAAGGCATTCATAACAAACATTATTATGAGCACGGGCAAAAGAGGCTTTAAGTTCTTTGCCAAGAGCTTTATCGGCACGCGGGACGCCGCTATGGACACCAGCACAAACGCCGCCGACACAGCATAGCCAGCAAATGTATCCGCCACAAACAGCAGGACAATGTACGCCACCGTCAGCACCAGCTTGAATCTGGGATCCATTTTGTGCACAAAGCTGTTGGAGGGATAGTATTGACCAAAGGTTATATCATTCAGCATTTGTATCCATCTCCTTTTTGATCACCTCTACCATCTCCTCGGGAGAAAACACTCCGTCGGGGATGTTGAACAGACCCGTACCGTTAAGCATATTGGAAAGCACCGTCAGCTGTGGAGCCTCAAGCCCCAGCTCCTTGTACTTTTCCTTGAATATCTCCCTCGGGGTGCCCGACATCGCCAGCCTACCCTTGTACATCACAAAGGCTCTGTCGCAAAGCCTTGCAACGTCATCCATGCTGTGGGACACCAGTATAATGGTCTTTCCCTTTGTTTTGAGCCTTTCTATTCTCTTAAACAGCAGTTCCCTGCCTCTGGGGTCAAGCCCTGCCGTAGGCTCGTCAAACACTATTATCTGAGGATTCATTGCCAGCACGCCTGCAATGGCAACTCTCCTCTTTTGTCCGCCGGAAAGCTCAAAGGGGGACATATCCTTTATCTCGTCATAGTCCAGCCCCATATCCTCAATGGCGTTCTTTACTCTTTTTTCTATTTCCTCAGGCTCCAGACCCTGGTTGGTAGGGCCGTAAGCCACGTCCTTTGCCACGGTCTCCTCAAAAAGCTGATATTCGGGGTACTGAAACACTATACCCACCTTGCTTCTTGCTTCCTTTAGCTCCTTTTTGGACTCACCCACAACGATACCGTCAACGATGACTCTGCCCGACGTGGGCTTCAGCAGTCCGTTGAGCATCTGTATCAAAGTGGACTTGCCAGAGCCCGTATGGCCTATTATTGCCACAAACTCCCCGTCCTGTATCTCAAAGCTGACGTCCTGTATGGCAACAGCCTCAAAGGGTGTGTCCTTCATGTATATATAGGTCAGATCTTCTGCATTAATTGACATAATGCCTCCGTCAGCTCCTCCATTGTAAGCAAATTACAAGGGATATCCATCCCTGCCTTGTTTAATCTGTGGGCGATATCCGTTGCCACCGGCACCGTCAGCCCCAGCTCCTTCAAAAAGTCCACCCTTTTGAACAATTCCCTGGGCTCGCCGCTTGCAACGCATTTGCCGTCATTCATAACGAACACCATGTCGGAATCGATGGACTCCTCCATATAATGAGTTATATTGATGATAGTGATGCCGTACTCCTTATTGAGCCTTTTGGCGGTGTTGATAATTCCCTCCCTGCCCACGGGGTCAAGCATTGCAGTTACCTCGTCAAATATTATAACCTTGGGCTGCATAGCCAGCACGCCTGCAATGGACACTCTTTGCTTTTGTCCGCCGGAAAGGTGGCTGGGTGATGCCTTTGCAAACGCCGTCATACCCACGGTCTCCAGCGCCTCGTCCACCCTTTGCCGTATCTCGGCAGGGGGCACGCCGATATTTTCCAGAGCAAACGCCACGTCCTCATCCACCACCGTGGCAACCATCTGGTTGTCGGGATTTTGGAACACCATACCCAC
>JAGBHJ010000096.1 GCA_017935525.1 Clostridia bacterium
AGCCACTACAATACACAACACTCTATTTCTCATATTGCACCTCACCCAAAATCAAACTTCGAAAATACAACTCCATACACGTTAGGCCACCAATAGCCTAGTCCTATGAGAAAAAACATATATCTTTATATTCATCCTCTCCGGGGTCTGTCTATAAAATCATTGGGAGACAATATGGTGGTACGGCGTCGTCTCGTTCAGTCGCCGCACCGCAATAAAATACGCTTGATATTGTATTTTACACGAGGTAACAGCATTTATATCCCACCTTTCGCTCTTGGTATTTTCATTATAGCATATTGCTTTTCAAATGTCAATAGGATTTTGACAGTTTTTACCACTTTTTTGTAAAAAACATTCTTTTTTCTCCAATATTAACAAAAAATTCACAAAAAGATCCCCCCTATCAGCAATGCCGAAAGGAGGGATCCTTGACCTCGTATCAAACTGTTTCAAACTGGCTGTTGTAGAGCTTATGATAAAAGCCCTTCATCTCCAGCAGGCTGTTGTGGTCACCCTGCTCGATAATGTTGCCATCCTTCATAACCAGTATCACGTCAGCTTCCTTGATGGTGGAAAGCCTGTGGGCTACAATAAAGCTGGTCTTGCCCTTCATAAGGCTGTGGAACGCCTGCTGTATTTTTATCTCCGTTCTGGTGTCTATGGATGAGGTCGCCTCGTCCAGTATCAGCAACGGTGGCAAGCACAGCATTACCCTGGCAATGCACAAAAGCTGCTTTTGCCCCTGGGAGAGTCCGTCGCCATCCTCCGTGATCACGGTGTCGTAGCCCTTTGGCAGACGCTTTATAAAGCTGTGGGCGTGGGACGCCTTTGCGGCTTCCTTTATCTCCTCGTCGGTAGCATCGGGCTTGCCCATGGCAATGTTTTCTCGGATAGTTCCGCTTTTCAGCCATGTGTCCTGCAACACCATGCCGATGTTTTTTCTGAGGCTGTTTCTGGTGATGTTTCTGACGTCGTTGCCGTCAACGCGTATCTCGCCACCCTTTACGTCGTAAAACCTCAAAAGCAGGTTTATCAGCGTGGTCTTGCCACAGCCCGTAGGCCCTACGATGGCTATTCTCTGACCCTTTTCCACTTCAAGCGACAATCCCTCTATCAAGGGCTTATCCTCCGTGTAGGAAAAGCTTACGTCGGTAAGGTTTACCCTGCCCTGAGCATCCTCCAACACAACGGCGTCGGGGTTGTCGGGGATTTCAGGCTCCTCGTCTATCAGCTCAAACACGTGCGCCGCGCAAGCAAGAGCATTCTGCAGCTCCGTTACAACGCCCGATATTTCGTTAAATGGCTTTGTGTACTGATTTGCATAATTCAAAAAGCAGCTCAAAGCGCCAACCGTCAACACGCCACCCACCGCAGCCAACGCGCCCGTCAAGCCTACCGCCGCATAAACCAAGCTGTTTACAAATCTTGTGCTGGGGTTGGTCAAAGAGGAAAAGAATATGGCGCGGAGTGAGCATTTTTCCAGTCTGTCGTTTATCTCGTCAAACTTTGCCAGAGATTCGTCCTCGTGACTGAATGCCTGCACCACCTTTTGGTTGCCTATCATCTCGTCAATAATAGCAGTCTGCTCTCCCCTTGTCTGCGACTGAAGCTTGAACATGGAATACGTCCTGCTTGCAATAAACTTGGCGATAAACAAGGATATTGGCGTCAGCACAACCACCACCAAAGCAATGGGCACGTTGATGGTCAGCATAAATATCAACGTTCCAACGATGGTGACGATACCCGTAAAGAACTGGGTAAAGCCCATCAGCAAGCCCTCGGTAAACTGCTCCACGTCAGCAATTACCTTGTTGACGGTGTCGCCCGTTCTGTGGGAGTCGATATACTTCAGCGGAAGCACCTCTATTTTGCGGATAGCCTCGTTTCTTACGTCCCTTGCCACGTTGTAGGTTATCTTGTTGTTGATTGTATTCATTATCCACTGCATTACCGCAATCAAAAAAGTGGCAACGGCAATAGCAATGAGGTAATTCTTTACCTTATCAAAGTCCACCCTGCCTTGCCCCACTATGCAGTCAATGGCGTCGCCTATCAGCACGGGGATGTACAGCGTCAACCCAACGGATACCGCCGCCAGCAATATGGAAAGCAGCAACAGTCCGCGGTAATTCTTGATATATCTGAGCACCTTGATTACGGTGTTCTTTTGCGAGCTCAATTTCTTAAGCATTGCCGTTTTCCTCCTCATTAAATTGAGAATTGTATATCTCCTTATAAACCTGACAGCTTGCCAAAAGCTCCTCGTGGGTGCCCTTGCCCACCATCATGCCGTCATCCAGCACTATGATGATATCCGCACTGCGTATTGATGACGTCCTCTGTGACACTATAAACACAGTGGGCTTGTAGTCTATTGCCGCAATGGCTTTTCTCAACGCCGCATCCGTTGCAAAGTCAAGTGCTGATGCGCTGTCGTCAAGTATCAGTATCTCGGGCTTGCCCACCAATGCTCTGGCAATGGTAAGCCTCTGTCTCTGTCCGCCGGAAAGGTTTCTGCCGCCCTGCTCTATGTCGCAGTCAAGTCCGCCATCTTTCTCCGCCACAACGTTTGTTGCCTGAGCAATGGAGATCGCCTCCATTATCTCCTCATCCGTAGCGTCTGGCTTGCCCCAGCGAATGTTCTCTCTCAACGAGCCCTTAAAAAGCACCGCCTTTTGAGGCACAATGCCTATCTTGCTTCTCAGCTCCTCCATGGGGTAGTCCTTAACGTCAACGCCGTTTATAAGCACTCTGCCCTTTTCCACGTCGTAAAATCTGGGAATAAGGTTGACGAGGGAGGTTTTTCCCGAGCCCGTACCGCCGAT
>JAGBHJ010000097.1 GCA_017935525.1 Clostridia bacterium
ACATTTTTGGTAGTTGGGGGTGTTTATTTGAAATTATCCGGAAGCGCATTGAAGGAATCAATTCAGTCAGTTCTTCCGATATTTGCAATCGTATTGGTGCTGAGCATATCCTTGGCATCGGTACCGTCGGGTGTTTTGGTAATGTTCCTGTTTGGAACGTTGCTGTTGATAGTGGGTATGGGATTCTTTACCATTGGTACGGAAATGTCCATGACTCCTATCGGTGAGGGTATAGGTAATCAGATATCAAAGTCAAAAAATATCATTATTCCTATTTTGGTGTGCTTTGTGCTTGGTATGCTGGTGACTATTGCCGAGCCCGATCTGCAGGTGTTGGCGGAGCAGGTGCCATCGATACCTAACGTGGTGTTGATATTGTCCGTGGCGGTAGGCGTGGGAGTTTTCCTTGTGATATCGTTCATAAGGATCAGAAAGGGCACTCCGCTGTCCCGTCTTTTGATTGTTTGCTACGCTCTTGCGGTTATATTGGCGTTGTTTGTAGCGGATAATTTTATCCCTACGGCGTTTGACTCCGGCGGCGTTACTACGGGCCCTGTTACGGTGCCGTTTATAATGGCGTTGGGTGCAGGCTTGGCTACGATGAGTGGCACAAAAAAGTCACAGGAGAACAGCTTCGGTATGGTGTCCCTGTGCAGTATAGGTCCCATACTTTCCGTGCTTATTTTGAGCATTTGCTTTAAGCCCGATGCGGAAACAACGCAGACCACCGTTCATATTGCGCAGACAACAAAGGAAGCCTTTACTATCTTCCTGCATGAATTCCCGCATTACGCCCGGGAGGTGCTGATAGCGTTTTCTCCCATTGTTGGCGTGCTGATAATATTCCAGATCGTATACCGCAAATTCCACAGACATCAGCTGATAAGGATATTTGTAGGCTTGATATATACATACATCGGACTGGTGCTGTTCTTAACGGGTGCAAACGTTGGCTTTATGCCTGCGGGCAGACTTATCGGAGCAGAGATCGCAGTAAGTGAGAGCAAGTATTGGCTGGTACCCGTTGGTCTTTTGATGGGCTATTTTGTGGTTTCTGCGGAGCCTGCTGTCCATTCGTTAAAAAAGCAGGTTGAAGAAATTACAAACGGTGCTATTTCTCAAAAGGCTATCGGCTCTGCGCTGTCCATCGGTGTAGGCGTTTCCGTTGCCATTGCAATGTTGAGAGTAATTACGGGCATTTCTATCTTCCCGTTCCTTATAGTGGGCTATTCCATTTCCTTGGCGATAACGTTTTTTGTTCCGCCCCTTTATACGGGTATTGCATTTGACTCCGGTGGCGTTGCCAGCGGACCGATGACAACAACGTTTATGCTTCCCTTTGCAATAGGTGCTTGCGAGGCTTTGGGCGGCAACGTTATGACGGATGCCTTTGGTTTGGTTGCCATGGTTGCCATGGCGCCTCTCATCACCATTCAGGTGCTGGGACTTGTCAGCAGGATCAAGCGTCACAAGATGCTCAAGAAGGCTCACCACGAGCTCCTGCAGATCGAAGACGATATCATTTACTATGGGGAGGCTGAATAATGGGTACTGAACAAACGCGCATCGTTATGATGCTTTCTATCCTTGGCAGAGGTAAGGGAAAGTCCTATATCTCCATGCTGAACAGTAAGGGCATACGTTACCATATGCAGAGCGTTGGTTACGGCACGGCATCCTCCGAGATGATGGATATTCTTGGATTGGGCAGTAACAACAAGGACGTTGTGGTAAGCTATGCAACTGACAGGGTCGTGGGTGATTTTGTAGCGGAATACAGCAAAAATCTTGATACAACATCACGCTACGGCGGAATTATGATGGTATTGCCGCTTTCTGCGATCAACAGATTGACGGCAGAGGTGATCTCCAGGGCAGACAAAAATACTACGGAGAAAGGAAATGACAACGACATGAAAAGCGAACACAAGCATTATGTGATCTTTATAACTGTAAACCAGGGTTTTTCTGACGAGGTAATGCAGACTGCAAGAAAGGCAGGCTCCACGGGCGGTACCGTTATCCGAGCAAGACTTGCAGGTGATGAAAAATTTGAGCAGCTGGGCGATGCAGACGATATCAGCGAGGAAAAGGAGATCATAACCATCCTTGCTCCGGAAAATACCTGCTCCCAGATCATGGAGGCAGTAAACAAGGAATTTGGTCTTATGTCAAAGGCAAGGGGCATCGTTTGCTCCGTGCCGGTGGAGAAGGCACTTAAGATCTGAGGAAGTTATGTTGACGGTGAATTTTTACGACAGCGCGGATGATGGAGCGCTTCGCTTTGCGGTGATAATTGCAAAGCACAACGGCAAATGGGTATTCTGTAAGCATAAGGAAAGGTCAACCTTTGAGCTTCCCGGTGGTCACAGAGAGCAGGGGGAGTCCGTGCTTGACGCTGCAAAGCGAGAGTTGCGGGAGGAAACCGGCGCTCTTTGCTTTGAGATATCTCCCGTTACAGTTTATTCCGTTACGGGCAAAAACAGAGTCAACCAAACGGGTGAGGAAACCTTTGGAATGCTGTTTTATGCGGAAATATCCACGTTTGAGGATAGTCTGCACAGCGAGATGGAGAGCATTTCTCTTTTTGACGAGCTACCCACGGAATGGACGTATCCGCTTATCCAACCAAAGCTGATAGAGGAATTTATAAGAAGAACGGATCGTTAACGTTGTACTATAAAGAACAACGTTTTAGGGCTGATAGATAGTTAAATTGTAGGGCTGAACGTAGTTCGCCTCTATATTAAAAAGACAGAGAGTGTTGTTTGCACTCTCTGTCTTTTTTTGTAAGTACAACCTTCGTATCCCAAAAAGCATCTCCTCACGTTATTTGGGACGACGTATTACTTGCACAATAGTTGTTCAATTTCTTTTCGCTGATCTTCGGTGTATTCATAAACGGTTGCCCAGAACCAACGATCTTCGATAAAATCATCGGCGAACGCATCCAGTACCTTTTTAGCTATTCTGAATTGAGAATTTGCCTTTTCGGTTTCTCCTTTGTCTCTCAAATATTTACCTGTAACGATCAGCATATTGATCAGATCTTCGGCGGAAATATTCTTTTGCTTCTGAGCAGCCTCGTAGCTATCTTCGCCGTCCAATAAGGATGCCACAAGCCCAAGCTTTGTAAAATAGATCTCCGGTATAAGCTCAAGAGTCGGTTTGACCAGATCATTTTGTCCATTCTCTTTATAACAGGTTGCCAAAATACGGCAGGCATCATATTTCACCGAATCGTCCTTTGTTGATTCAATAAGCGATTTACAGAGGGTAATTACCTCGTCGGCTCTTGTTTGAGGATCTAAGGTATAGAGCAAATTATTCAGAATGATATCATTTCCGGGGAATCTCTGTAATCCGTCACGTAAAATGCACTCCGATCTTTCCTTATCAGAGCAACAATATTGGTATGCCTCGCGACAAATTGCATCAACCTGCTTTTCAATTTCAAACAAATTAAAATCAAAAAGCTCGTCGGTGGAAATACCAAAGAATGCAGCAATTGCGGGGATCAATGTTACATCCGGCATTGTATTTCCGTTCTCCCATTTTGAAACAGCTTGAAAAGATACTCCAAGGTAGTTGGCAAAAACCTCTTGGGATATGTTTTTCTGCCTACGCAGTGATTTGATTTTTTCTCCTAGTTTAATCATATTTGTTCCTCCAAATTTTTTTGAAAAGCGCTTATCAATGATATTATTATAGCATATTTGCTTATAAAAACAATAACTCATTTGGAGAGAATTTTTCTAACGGGAGTTGAATTACATAAAGTAAGAACGGTATAACCTTGTTTTGTAGTTATACCGCTTTGTCTTATTCATAACATGAGCTTTTTTTATGTCTACTGATTTTTACTTTATAGGCTCAAAGTCGCTGGCACCGTGCTTGCACAACGGGCAAACCAGATCCTCGGGCAGCTCATCGCCTTCATATATCCATCCGCATACCGTGCACACGTAACCCTTTTTGCCCTCTGTGTCAGGCTTGGGCTTAACGTTGGTCTGGTAGTAGGTGTACGTCATTGTGTCCTTGTCGTTGATTACTCTTGCCTCTGTGATGGAGCAGATAAACATTCCGTGAGTGTCAAGGTCGATATACTGCTCTACCTTAAGCGACATAAACGAGTTGATATATCTGGGCAGGAATACCAGGCCGTTGTCTGAACGCAGGGGCTGGCAATCGGCAAATTTGTCCACGTTTCTGCCACTCTTAAATCCAAATGCTTCAAAAACTGCAAAGGGTGCGTCTGTGTTGAGGCAGTTGATGTTCATGATACCCGTCTGCTTGATGATGTGGTGGGAGTAATTCTGCTTGTTGATGGTGACAGCGATCCGGTTGGGGGAATCTGATACCTGGGAAACGGTGTTGACGATCAGGCCGTTATCCTTGGTGCCGTCATTGGAAGTCACCACATACAGACCATAGCCAATGTTGAACAGGGCGGTCATATCGTTTTTGTTAGCGGTATCATCCTGTCGGGCAAGATATTCCTTGCACAGCTCCTCCGCCATGGCTTCGATCTGTGCCTTGCTGTCCTCGTTCAGTGCGGACAGGATCTTGACCGTTGTGTCAGTAAAGGTGATGTTCCTGGAC
>JAGBHJ010000098.1 GCA_017935525.1 Clostridia bacterium
TCTTTCGAGCTCGTCCTGTGAGACAACCGATCTTAACTCGGACACTCCGAACCCCAGAATAAACTTTTCCGAATCATAGCAATAGCCATTGTAATCCAGTACCGCCAAAAGCCCCACCGCTTGGGACATAAAGCTCACCCGCAAGGATAAAACCGTACCAACAACTATGAGGATCACAGTCACCCAACCATAAAAACGTTTTTTCTTACTACTCATAATAACCATATCCTCCAAAACGGAGCAAAGAACATATCCAGCATTTCCCTTAAGAAAACACTATCATCCGTTATCTCCTTGACCTCGTCAACCACGGCTTCAGCTCTACCGTCGGCATACAGTTCAAAGGACATATATACCTCTATTTTTCCGTCATCAAAGCGGTAAGTATTGCTCATGCTGTAATCCTCACCCACCAACATGACGTATCTTAAAAAGCTGTCGCCCTTAACCAATTCCTGCAAGTTTTGGTACAAAGCCTCCGACCCTATCTCATTTTCGTCAAATAATACAGGTGGTTGAGGCTTATTTTCCCAGAGTATTGCATCGATCTCGCTTATTTTCGCCTCCTCCATACGGATGCAGCTGCCGTTTTCTATATGGCAAAGCAGGTAATGGTCATATCCGCTGTAATGCACCCACGAATACAGCCTTGAGGGTCTTACGTACACCGCATCAATTACACCATCGGCGTTGTACCTTGTTCCCATCAAGTGGAATTTGTCAGCAATTTCAACCGCTGACTTCCCCACGACCTCGCTTTGAGCAATGCCCAGCACTCTGCCCGATGAGCTTACGATAACCCTTGGGAGCACCGCATACGCCAAGCCCGACACCACGTACAGACCAAGCACAACAATCAGTACACAGAGGCCGCGGCGAACAAGCTTTTTCCCTGTTTCCCGTTTATCATCCGGGGAAAGCTTTTTTGTGTAGTAGAACATATGAATTTATCACCCCTTTTTTTCCTTTGTAATTCCATTCTAACACAAAGTCCCTCAAATGTCAATAGGTTTTTGTCAATTTCTGCCGTTTTTTTGTAAAAATTTTCTTATTTAATATTAATTAATAAAAGTCCGTCTCAAAACACTTCGGGCACTGTGTACAGTATCTGTCAACAGTGCCCGATCATCAATTATCCCAAGCTGTGATTTGGGTATTTTTTGCCTACCAGCTCCCCCACCGCGCACGCCATGCCGTGCCGCACAGCGCCGTCAACAAGTTCTTTTTCCGTCAGTCTGCCGAGAATAGTCATATCCTCATCCGCCACCATAAACTCATTGATGCAGTTTGCCCTTGCATACTTCAACGTCTGCCCTATTGTAGAGTCCAGCCTTACACATACGCAATTTGACGGCATTGCGCTCTGCTTTTTTAGCCTTCTGTCCTTTGCCAGGATCCCTGCCATCACGTTTGACGTGGAGTTTTTCCTCTCCTTGATAACGGACGCCAGCAAAAACGCCCCCAACGCTACGGGCTGCCACAGCACCTCACCACTCTGCAAAAAGCAAACCACGGCTGATGCCACCGTCAGCAGGGTAAAAATGATGTTTGCCCACAGCATCACCAAAAGGCTTTGCCTCTCCGTCATTTTCTCATTCAGCAGAGCCCTTACAATATTGCCCCCATCCAACGGAAACAGCGGTAACAGATTTATTGCGGCAACTGCGGCATTGGCAAACGCCAGTTGAGTGCAGAGCAACGAGCTCCACTTGATGCCAACCGCATACAATAGGCAAAACAGACTGCCGTTTACAAAGGGCGCAAAGGCGTACAACGCACATATCTGGCAGGTCCTTTGCCCGCACAGGTCGCTGATATGCATTCTGCCCCCGATGGGCATCAGCTCCAAGGTACATATATTGTACTCAAACAGCTTTGCCGCCAAAATATGGCTCAGCTCATGGACTGCAAAAACGGGCAGGAATATGAGCGCAAAGCCCAGCCCACCCATCATGTACATCAACACCAGCGTGGGCAACATCATAATGTCCATGTAGATAGCAGTTTCCCCCACGCAGCCCAAACGAATTCCGTACCGTCCCAAAGTCACACCTCGCTTTGGCTAAAGCAGGCTTCCGGGTCGATCAGTTTTTCCCCAAGGCGTACCTCCATGTATATATGGTAATTGCCGTCCTCACCCCTTGCCATCTGGGAAATAACTGTGTCAAGGTCGACCTCGTCCCCCATGGATACCATAATGCTGTCACAGCAGCCGTAGGTTATGTTGATCTCCTGCCCACTTTGAATTACTATGTATTTGCCCAGAACGGCGTTTTCCCCCACTTGGGTGACCACTCCCTCCGCAGAGGGCTTGACGGGGTTTGGCAAGTCCGACGATATCATAACGCCAAGGCATTGAGCGCCGTCCGCAGTCTTTTCTCCGTAGCTGACAGTCACATCTCCTCTTGTGGGAAATTGTATCGTTGGGTACAGATCGGGGGAAAACACAGCCAAAAGGTCCCCCTGTTTGATGGCGGAAACGAATTTTTCCAACCCGTACTCCTCGGGGATGCTGTAATTACAGGTGCTCCATGCGCTCAAGGCGTCGTACAGAACTCCCACCGTGGGGTCGTCGCTGTTTTTCATCATGGTGATGCCGCTGAATATGGTTATACACAGTATTACCCGTATCAAAAAGCCCCCGATGGATGACTCCTCGCTTCTGTACGGCGTTCCACGGGGTATTCTCGGTGTTGTCTGCGGTTCGTCAGCCCTTGTGTCCGACTGCGTTTGTCTTCCCCTGCGCCCTGTCCCCGAAAGGTTAAAGTATCTTTTTCCGTATTGCATATTAACAAGTCCTTTTTGCTTTTTGTATATCTTATTCCGTTTCATATCCGATAATGACAACGGAATATGCCCCACGGGCAAAAAGAAAGGCAAGGAACAAATGCCCCTTGCCTTAATATCCTATATATGCCGTCAAAGCTTAGTTTACTCGCTTCCAACGGATACCCTCTCTTGTATCCTCAATAACGATACCCATATCCTTTAACAGATCTCTTATTCTGTCTGCCTCAGCCCAGTTCTTGCTCTTGCGGGCAGCCTGTCTCTGTGCAATAAGCTCCTCCACTTCCTCATCAAGAGAGCCTGTTTCTCTCTTTGAAAGCAAGCCAAGCACTCCGCAAAGCTCAACCAGCATATCAAGCGCATACTTTGCGTCTGCCGCAGAGGAATTTCCGTTGATGCCCGTGTTGATCTCCTTTACAAGGTCAAAAATCGTGGAGATAGCATCCGCTGTGTTAAGGTCATCATCCATCTTCTCGTTGAATGTGTCACGGTACTGATCGATGGTTGCCTTCCACTGTGCAGAAAGCTCTGCCGTATCATCCTTTTTGGAATCAACCAACTGCTCCAGCATGATCTTTGCGTTGTAGAGTCTGTCCAGCGCATTCTTTGTGCCCAAAATAGCGTCGTCCGTGTAATTGATGGGGTTTCTGTACTGCACCTGAAGAATGAACATTCTCAAAACCTCAAGGTCGTACTTTTCTGACACCTGGCGCACAGTCACAAAATTGCCCAAGGACTTGCTCATCTTTTCGCCGTTTACCTGGATATAGCCGTTGTGCATCCAGTATCTTGCGAACTTTTCGCCCGTGCAGCACTCACTCTGTGCGATCTCGTTCTCATGATGGGGGAATATAAGGTCAAGTCCGCCTGCATGGATGTCAAACGTATTGCCAAGGTACTTCATGGACATTGCGGAGCACTCAATATGCCAGCCGGGTCTGCCCTCGCCCCAGGGGCTCTGCCAGTAAGGTTCGCCCTCTTTTTTGCTTTTCCACAGAGCAAAGTCCATGGGATTTTTCTTTACGCTGTTTACGTCAATTCTTGCGCCCAGGTTCAGATCCTCCAGATTCTGTCCGCAGAGTCTGCCGTAGCCGGGGAAGCTTTCCGTATCAAAATAAACGTCGCCGTCAACGTTGTATGCGTGGCCCTTGTCCTCCAGATCCTTTACGATGGCAATGATCTCATCAATATGCTCCGTTGCTCTGGGGTTTACCGTTGCAGGCAAAATGCCCAAGCCCTTGGCGTCCGTATAGAACTCGTTAATAAAGCGGTCGCCCAGCTCCTTTACGGTGATGCCGCTTTCGTTGGCACGGCGGATCATCTTATCGTCAATATCCGTAAAATTCTGTACGTAAGTAACCTCGTAGCCTCTGTAAGTAAGGTATCTCCTCAGGGTATCAAAAACTACCATGGGACGGGCGTTACCGATGTGTATAAAGTCATACACAGTTGAGCCGCAAACGTATATGGAAGCCTTCTTCTCGTTAAGAGGGATAAATTCATCCTTCTTACGTGTCATAGTATTAAATATCTTCATAGGTGTATCAACATCCTTTCTGTTTTATCAAACGGTTATATTATATTATACAACATACTTTCAAAAAAGTCAAACGGAACATTGCAAAATATACGGATTTTCAGAAAAAAGCAGTATCCCGCCATTGACAATTCCGCCGATATGTGGTAAAATATCCGTTGTAAAACTGAATATTATTCTGCCACCGGGTAGAGATGCAGTAAAAGCATCTGTTTGCACTTCGTTAGGTCTTTGAAGACGTGCAATACAGATGCTTTATTATTTTGGAGGTCATATGATAAAAAAGCTTGTTTCTTATTTTTCATTATTGGAGCGCATTTTGTGGTGTGCGTCAGTAGCGGTAATAGTGCTGTCCTTTGCGATCTTTGACGGGGAGGACTACCTTACCCTTTCTGCATCGATCATCGGAGTGACGTCCCTCATTTTCTCTGCCAAGGGCAACCCCGTGGGACAGGGGCTGATGGTAGCCTTCAGTCTGCTGTACGGAGTCATCTCCTACAAATTCAGATACTACGGCGAAATGATAACCTATGTCGGCATGACCATGCCCATGGCGGTGGTGGCTCTTGTGGCGTGGCTGAAAAACCCATTCCACGGCAATCGCTCCCAAGTGGCAGTCAACCGTCCCGCAAAAAGGGAATATATGCTGATGCTGGCGCTGACTGTAATAGTAACCGCAATATTCTTCTTTATACTGGCGGCGTTTGACACAAAAAACATTATCCCAAGCACATTGTCCGTATCTACAAGCTTTATGGCGGTGTATCTTACCTTCCGCAGGGACCCCTTGTTTGCCCTTGCATATGCGGCAAACGACGTTATACTTATAATCCTCTGGACAATGGCTTCAATAGAAAATACCGCATACATACCCGTTACGGTATGCTTTGCGGCATTCCTTGCAAACGATATTTACGGCTACGTCAGCTGGCGAAAAATGGCAAGGCTTCAGTCGTCAGCACTTGATGACCGACCCCAGTCTATTGATGCAGACTGACGCAACCACACCTACCACAACACCCGTCAACGTGCCGCTGATGACCAGCACGGGAGTATAAGACCAAAGTCCCAAGGACGGCACCACAACAAATGCTGCCAACAGCTGCCCAAAATTGTGCAACACTCCGCCCACGGCGCTTACACCCACGTGGCCAAGTCTGCCCCATCTGTAAAGCAGTATCATACCGCAAAGACTGCAAAGGCCCCCTGCCAAAGAATATATCATGGGCACCACTCCACCAAAAAGCAATGACGAAAGCACTATTCTGACTACGCTGACGCCAACCGCCATCTTACAGCCAAATAAATACAGCGTCACCACCGTGGCAATGTTGGCAAGCCCCAGCTTTACCCCCGGTATGCCAAAATCAAAGGGGATCAGATGCTCCAGCCAGCTGAACATCATGGCAACCGCCGTCAGCATGGCACAATATACGTATCGTTTTGTTTTATTCATAACTATTCTTCCACCGTTATCACAAGACCGTGGGGCATACAAGCGATCACCTGGGTCGTCATGTTTATTTTGCCCGTGTTGACACAGGTCTTATCGGGACAATCCGCATGGCTGACAAAGGCGTATCCGTCCTTTATCACCAGAGTGTTCTCCCCCTTTTCCGTGCTTATCACAAGCTCTCTATCCTCATTGATGTCAAAGGTGTGGCAAAGCCTGTTGTCAATATAGACCTTGACCGATCTTCCGTCTTTTGAAAAAACGCTCATCACCGCCAGCAGGCAGATCCCCACCGCCAAAAGCAGTACCACAACGATGATGTCGTTAGTTTTTCTTCTCATACTTTTCTGCCTCTCTTGTCAGCAACACTCTGCCGTCCTTGGTCACAAACACCACGCCGATGCCCTCCAAGCCCTCCGCAAAGCTTATAGCCTCCTCCTGCCCCATATTGAACAACGCAGTTGAAAGGCCGTCCGCCACAGCGGATGAGTCCGCAATAACCGTCACGGACAAAAAATTATCCGACGGCATTAACGTATCGGGGTCGATTATATGGTGGTATTCTCCGTTATCACCAAAGCATCTTTTTGTGCCGCTGCTAGTGACAACGCTGGCGTCTTCGATCATCAGCACGGGAGTCTTTACACCCTCCCTTGGGCTTTCCACCTGCACAGCCCAGCTTTTGCCGTTGTACTTTTTGCCCACGGCGCAAACGTTGCCGCCTACGTTAATAAGGTAGCTGTCAAGCCCCTTTTCCTTTGCAAAAAGAGTGACCCTTTCCGCCGCATAGCCCTTTGCAACTGCGCCAACGTCAAGCTTTATCCCCTTTTCCGCAAAAAACACAGTATTATTTACCTCGTCCAGCACCACCTTGTCAAGGTCGCACAAAAGACTTGCCTGCAAAAGCTCCTCATCGTTTGGGAGCAACACCTCGCCCGTGTTGTCGTAATGGTCCATGGCAGACTTCCACAGCGCAGTTACCCTGCCCATTGCCACGTTTACCTGCCCGTTTGTGGCAGAATAAAGTTCCTTTGCCGTCTTCAGCATTTGGATGATCTCTTTATCCACCTCCACGGGGCTTTCAGCCGCCAGGCGGTTTACAGTAGCAAGGCTTGTGATGCCGTCATATTCATTATATATGTCAAAAAGCTTATGATACCACTCCAGCCTGCGGTAAAGCATATCCGCATTGGTGAGGAATTCCTCCTCGCTCTCTTGAGCACCCAGTATTACGGTAACGGTATCAAAGGCACCCACCGCGGAGTAAGTATATTGCTTTTTGCCGTTTGCCAGCACCGCCGCACAGATCACCAGCACCACCGCCGCTATCACAATAGCCGCTTTTCTCATAGCATCTCCTAAACCAAAGGCGCACAGGACCTGCGCGCCGTAAAATTATTCTTCCTTTGCCTCAAATCTGTGAATACCCGAAAAATCGGACACCATAATACATCCCACGGGACAGTTTTTGGCACATTCGCCGCAGTTGATACACTTGTCGTAGTCTATCACCGCAATATTGTTTTCTACCTTGACAGCCTGTGTAGGGCAATTCTTCTCGCACTTTTTGCAGGCAATACATCCGTGTGAGCATATTTTTCTCACAGCAGCGCCCTTATCCTTACTGCTGCAGGTAACAAGCACCTTATCCACGTCCTCCATAAGGGCAATAATACCCTGGGGACACGCCTTTGCGCACAAGCCACAGCCCGTACAGATACGAGTGTTTACGTGAGCAACTCCGTTTTCTATGCATATCGCGCCATTGGGGCACACCTTTTGGCAATCGCCGTAGCCAAGGCACCCGTAAGTACATTGAGAGCTTCCGCCAAAGAGCATTTTTGCCGCCGCACAGGAATCTGCGCCCCTGTACTGTGACTTTTTGCCAACCTTACCGCAATCGCCCATGCATCTTACAGTTGCCACCATTTCCACAACGTCAGCCGCCTCAAGACCCGTTATCTGAGCGATATCATTTGACACCTTGTCAGCACCGGGAACACACAGATTTGTCTTATCCGTCTGCCCCTCTGCCAACGCCTTTGCGTAGCCGTCACATCCGGTATAACCGCAGGCACCGCAGTTTGCTCCCGGCAAAACGTCCCTTATTAGCTTTTCCTTTTCGTTTACGGGAACAAACATGAGCTTTGACGCCACCAAAAGCACCGCCGCACAAACCGCACCAATGGCGGCAACCACCGCCACAGCTGTTAAAACTTCAGTCATATTATACCTCTATCAATTATGCAAACAGATTTTCCACTATTCCCGCAAAGCCGTAAAACGCCAGGGATACTATCGACGCCGCCACAAGGGTTATGGGCAAGCCCTTAAAGGATTCCGGAGGGTCAGCCTTTTCCATCTTTTCTCTTACGCCTGCAAAAAGCACCATCGCCAGCAAAAAGCCAAGGCCGCATCCCAGAGAGTTTACCATGGACTCCACAAAATTAAATCCGTCCTTTATGTTGTTTACCGTAACGCCCAGCACCGCACAGTTTGTAGTGATAAGCGGCAGGTACACACCCAAGGACTTGTGCAACGCGGGCATATGCTTTTTCAGCACCATTTCCACAAACTGCACCAAGGTAGCAATAACCAATATAAACACTATGGTCTGCATATACTCCAGCTCAAACCTGTTCAAAAGGTAGTGCTGTATGGGCCATGTTGCCGCAGTTGCTATCAGCATTACAAACGTAACGGAAACGCCCATGCCAACCGCTTGGTCCGTCTTTTTGGAAACACCCAAAAAGGGACATATGCCAAGGAATTTTGAAAGTACGTAATTGTTGACCAGTACCGAGGTCATCATTATTGCTATAAGACCCTTTAACATAAATTACGCCTCCTCGTCACATCCGCCAAGCCTGCCGCACTGTGCCGCAGAAGGACAGTTTTGGCAAGAAAAGCTCTTTTTCTTTATTGCCTTGCCCTTTGAAAGCTTGTTTACCAATGCTATCAAGCATCCAAACACAAAAAATCCACCGGGAGCAGAAGCAAGTATGGAAAGCTTGTATTCGCTCAAAAAAGGTATCTCCATACCCAAAAACGTGCCCGAGCCCAACACCTCTCTGATGACCGCCATCACAGTCAACGCCAGAGTAAAGCCAAGGCCCATGCCCGCGCCGTCAAGCAGAGAATCTATTACTCCGTGCTTGTTGGCGTACATCTCCGCCCTGCCAAGGATTATACAGTTTACAACTATCAATGACAGGAATATGCCCAGCGCCTCGTACAGCGAATTCAGATATGCCTGCATCAGCATGGAAACCACCGTCACAAAGCCTGCAATAAGCACTATGTAGCAGGGTATTCTGACCTTTTCGGGGATCGTTTTTCTCAATGCTGATATTGCCATATTGGAGCACATCAGCACCACCGTTGCCGCAAGACCCATACCGATGGCGTTGGATATCTTTGTAGATACCGCCAAAGTAGGGCAAGTGCCCAGCACCAGCACCAAAACGGGATTTTCCTTAACGATACCCTTTACAAAATTCTTCCATTTACTCATTGTGGGTACCTCCCGTCAATTTTTCAAATGCATCAAAGGCTTTATTTACTGCGTTTTTATACGCCTTTGTGGTAAGGGTAGCACCCGACACCGTATCAACGCCGTCAACGCCGTCCCCCGTCAGGCCAACAAAATTGTCGCCGTATTTCTTTTCAGCCTCAAGGGTTTCTCCGCCGGCAATGCAGCACGCACCCGTCACAACGCCTTGGGCGTCTATTCCGCACATAACAGTCATACCGCTGGCGTAGCCCGTCACGACCACCTTAAACACATAGCCGCCGTTTTCTGCAACGTAGGCTTCCTTTACCGCATCGTCAAGACCGTCAGTCTCCACCTCAGCAAAATTTCTGCCGTCGGGCATCACCACCATCAGGGACTCCTGAACCTTTTGTATCTCAATTTCCTTTATTATGGGCTTTGTGAATGAATTAACAGCCGCCATCAACGCCGAAACGCCTATACAGATCGCCATCAGCACGCACAGAGCCTTCATGTTCTCGTTCTTCATGCCTTTGCACCTCCAAAGGGTCTGGAAAGCGTCAGCTTTTCAATATGGGGAGTAAGTATATTCATAAACAGGATGGCAAACGATACGCCCTCGGGGTACATTCCCCACATACGTATCACCACAGTCATAAATCCGCAGCCCACGCCAAATATCACCTTTCCCCAGGGAGTGCAGGGTGTTGTGGTGTAATCCGTCGCCATAAAAAACGCACCCAGCACCACGCCGCCCGAAAGCAGGTGGTACAAGCCATTTTCACCCAAGGCAAGGGTCATCACCAGCACCGTGCCCAAAAACGCCACGGGAGTATGCCACGTGATGCATCTTTTTATCAGCAGATAAGCGCCGCCTATCAAAAGCGCTATGATGCAGGTCTCGCCTATACATCCGCCTCTGACACCCAAAAGCATTTGCCACACCGAGGGAAGCTGACCGTCGGACACACCCGCAAGTATTGCAAGAGGTGTTGCGCTTGTGGCAGTATCCGCCCCCTCCAGCACAAGGGGAAGTGACCATCTGGACATTCCCGATGAAAACGTCACCAGCATTATTATTCTCGCCGTGATGGCAGGGTTTGCAAAGTTCTTTCCTATGCCGCCAAACAGTTGCTTTACAACGATTATTGCAACAGCGCTACCGAATATTGCCTGCCAAAGCTCGATCTCCACGGGAAGATTGAGTCCCAGCAAAAGACCCGTCACCGCCGCGGAAAGATCCCCCACGGTATTCTTTTTCTTACATATCAGCTCAAAGAGCCACTCAAAAAATACGGAGCTGATAACGCATACCGCCACCACCAAAAGGGCTCTGAAGCCAAAAAGGATTATGCCTGCCACCAATGCGGGCATAAGGGCGATAATAACGTCCAGCATTATGCTTCTGACCGTTGTTTTATCGTGTATATGAGGAGATACCTCTGTTATAAGTTGACTCATCATTTTCTCCAGTTCTTATCACTTTGCGGAGGCCTGCTTCAGCATTGCCTTTGCCAGCTTATTGGTCTGCACAAGAGGTCTTTTGGCAGGGCAAACGTAGGAACAGCATCCGCACTCCATACAAACCGTGACCTTGAGCTTCTTTAATCTGTCAATATCCTTTTTCTCAAATGCGGAATTGATCATGGTGGGCATAAGCCTCATGGGGCAATGGGACACGCATCTGCCGCAGTTGATGCACTCACCCGACTGCTCAGCCGCAGTTTCCTTTTTGCCAAAGACCAATATTGCATTGGTATTCTTTAACACGGGGCATTCGTCACTGCAGACGGAAATACCCATCATGGGGCCGCCGTAGAGTATCTTTTGCGGCTCCTCCTTATATCCTCCGCAGAATTCCACCAGATCCTTGATGGATGTGCCCACGGGGACGATCACGTTCTTTTCCTCATTTACTGCAGAGCCTGCCACGGTCACCGTTTTTTCCACCAAAGGCATACCCGTTTTTACGTACTGATTGATCGACGTCAGCGTTGTGCAGTTTATAACAACAGCACCCACGTCAAGAGGCAGCTTGCCCTCGGGGATGACCCTGCCCGTTGTGTAATACACCAGCACCTTTTCGCCACCCATGGGGTAAACCGACGGCAACACCTTTATTTCCACAGAATGCTCCTTTGCCATAGGTGTCAGCTTATCGATGCATTCCTTTTTATTGCTTTCTATGCCCAGCACAAATCTTTTGTCGCCAAAAAAGCGCCTCAACAGCTCAATGCCCTCAAAGATCTCATCGGACTTATCCAGCATGGTCCTTGTGTCGGAGGTGATGTAGCCCTCGCACTCTGCGCAGTTGATAACAACGTGCTCTATCTGACCAACGTCCTTAACGTTCAGCTTGACGTGGCTGGGAAAGCCTGCGCCGCCAAGACCGACCACACCGCTTTGCGCCACGGCAGAAATAAAGCTTGCCATATCCGTGACCTCGGGAGGGGTTATGCCCTCAAATATCTCGCCCTTACCGTCGGACTCGATTATAACCGCAGGACACTTGCTGCCGTTGGAGAGTAGCACCTCGTCTATCTTTTTTACTACACCGGAAACACCTGAATATATGGGTGATGACACAAATCCCCCCTGCATCAGCGACCTTTTGACCCACCTTGACGGTATCCCCCGCCTTTACCACGGGCACGGCAGGCGCGCCGATGTGCATGGACATTGGCAACGTTACCACCGCAGGATGGGGCATCCGCACGGGAGCCAGCCCGGCAGTATGCTTATTGTGGGGTATTTTGATGCTGTTAAGCTTAAAAAACGCCATTATGTAAACTCCTTTGAAGTGCTGACTGAACAAATGCGCTCAGTACGACCATGATAATTATAACACTTTCATTAGTAATTGTCAATATGTTTTTGCACCGACTGGGACAAAAATGTCACCTTTGGAGTGGATGAGGCTTGTTCCCGTCGGGGTTGTGTCTTGCTTCTGTACAAGCGGTAGGGGCAGGCGTCCTCGACGGTCCGAGATGCCAAATTTGCGTTTCTCTGGCGTGGCATTATTCAAAAACAGTTTTGGTGTCGTTCCATGCGTTCGTGAAGAAAAGAAGGACAACACTGACGAAAACAGATGCGAGAATATAACTTCCCCAGCCCATGCCCCAAGACTTTCGGTTTTTACAAATCTACCAACCTAAAGCTCCGTAGTTATGAAATGTGCCGTATAAAAGCGTTTCAAGGGTGGGTGGTCAAGGCGGGAGGGGAAATCGCAATCCCATCCCGCCTTGTTGTTCTTTGGATACTTTCTGTCAATACAGAAAGTATCATAGTCGCCACAGAATTGGGTATAAAAGAAGAAAAGTGCGTGCAAGAAAAGGAAATTATCTCTTGTTATAATAAATAAAAGCAAATTAGACATCCCGGGCTACGCCCACTGCGCGAAATGCCAAATTCATTATCACCTTTTTCTTTCTCCGCGCGAAATCCATTGTCTGTGCGGCACCGCCAATATTCGGGTTTACTACGTATGCAATAAGGTACTGACAATTTGCTACCATGTACTGATTTGCCTTTGAGAGCATAAACCTGCGAGGAGTTTTGGGCGGGATGTCCGCAACAAATATCTCATCCACATACCCCCTTGTAATATCATCTTGCAGAAGTGATTGAGTAAGATATGGTATGACCATTTCCAGCTTTATATGAGGATACTGTTTTTTCAACAGATATATTGTGTGTGCGGCTATTCTGTCAAATGTGCCGTAATTGCCCACCCAAAATACAGTTACCCCGTGGTTTTCTATCAAGTCAATGGCGGTCTGCCTAATGTCCTCTTTTGTCTTGTCCGGATTGGGAATAAACTTATTACCGGCAAAGGCGCAACGAATGATACTGTTATTTGTCATATGATACTCCATTTCGTTAAAAATAGTATTTCTACTATTTTATCCTACTTCAGGCGATTTGTCAATACTGAATATTATTTTATTATATAATCTCATATAGAGTCATATAATAAAATAGGAGGAATTAATAATGAGACCCCTGAAGGATAAGATCAGTATCACCATAGACAGCGACGTATTGGAACGAATAAAAGAAGAAGCGGAACTTGACGACAGACCGTTGTCACAGTATATCAACCTTGTGTTGAAGCACCATCTGCGATTGTTGGATGAAAGACGAGAGCAGAAAAAGAACAAGAAATAATAAAAGAA
>JAGBHJ010000099.1 GCA_017935525.1 Clostridia bacterium
AGGAGAATAATATGAAAATAATTTCTGTTGTGGGCGACTCCCACACGTGGGGTCAGGGTGTAGGTGCAGAGAATTACTTTACACCGGGTCTTTACGGCGGCGATCTGAGGATGAATTCCTTTGAATTCCCGTTCTACGTTAATCTTATAAGAGAATATGTCAACGCGCGCACGGGGTCGGTTGCCGTTGATTACTGCAGGGACAAGCTGGTATCCCTTTGCGAGTCTTGTGAGGATCAATTTGGCATTATTGATGAAAAGCCGCTGAAAATAACGGAGAAATTCGGGTTTTGCAGATTGTTTTTTGTGGCTGAAAAGCAGGATACCACAGTTAGCATTAGCATAAATTCAAAGCTCTGCAAGGAGATCACCTACAAGGCGATTGACATGGGTATGAATTCAAGGATAGTGATGCTGAATATCTTTGCTGACAACGACGGCGTAAATACCTTGGAGATACTTGCCAAGGATAACCGCGCTTTGATACAGAGAATGGAGTTTTACAGCGGTGAATACGCCGTTGTAAACTGCGGCGTAGGCTCCTGCCCTGTTAAAAAATATAACGACGTTTATCTGGACCACTACGTGGGTGAGCTTTGTCCATATTCTATAATATTTGAGGGCTGTACAATAAACGACTGGCTGGCAGACAGCAGCAGTAGCGAGTATTATGACAACATAATTGCGCTGCTTGACAGAATGAAGGCCTTGACGCCCGATATCATTTGTCATACGCCATTCCCCATCGGCGGCAACCAATACGCCAATGACGGTAAAAACCTGTACGTGGATTTTATTGATACGATGCGAAACGCCGTTAAGGATTCGGAGTTGACTATGGTGGATACCTACGCCATTATAGAGGACGCTATGAGGAATATCCCTGAAAACGGACGCCACGCATTCCTTTACGCAGACAATTGGCACCCCAATGCTACGGGCAATTTTCTCTACGCAAGACACATAATCCCGGAATTGGAAAAAATACTGTAAAATAACAAAGGACGAAGAATTGGTAAAATTCCTCGTCCTTTTTGCCGTAATACTTAAAATATGATCACTCGAGAGTCTCTGCTGTCTGGAGATATACGTTATATACCTCGTCAAGAAGATCGTCATCTTCGATGCTGAGGAAAAGATCGTTGCCTTCCTCATCCTGAGTTACCTCAAGGATGATAAGCTCGCCTTCTTCGATATCCTCGTCATCATATTCATCAAAATCCTCATCTTCTGCGCCGTCAAGCTCTGCAAGCTCGTCAACGTCGTCATCCTCAAAAATTTCATCCTCATCAACAGGTGTAAGAACGATGTACGTCTTATCCTTGTAGTCAAGAGTCATGATGTGCTCAAAATTGAGCTCCTCGCCATCCTCGTCGATAAGCTGGATCAGGTTATCTTCAAATTCCATATTTACCTCCATTCTCCGCTATCAGCGGAAATAAAATTACTATCTGCCGTTAAAGTCCAAAAAGCCCTGAAGGATAAGCACTGCGGCGATCCTGTCAACGTTCTTTTTGCGTTTGTCCCTGCGGATACCTGCATCGATCATCATTTTGTGCGCCGCAACTGTGGTCAGCCTTTCGTCCCAAAAATGTATCGGCAGATCTATTTTTTCCTTAAGTCCCTCTGCAAAAGCCATTACGGACTCCGCCCTTGGGCCGATGGTGCCGTTCATATTTTTGGGCAAGCCGATAACCACAGCTTCTCCTCCAAGCTCGCGGATCTTATCCGCCGTCTTTTGGAGATCGCCGTCGATGTCGTCATCCTTTCGCTCAACATTGCCTATTGCGCTTGCGATCAGACCCGTGGCATCACTTAAAGCAACGCCTATTCTTCTGTCGCCAACGTCAAGACCTACATATCGCATAATCAAGCCTCTCCTGTTATTTGGACTTTTTACCGCCCTTTTTGATGTTATGGTTGATATAATAGCTTACAAGCTCCTCAATGAGGTCGTATCTTTCAAGCTTACCAATAACATTTCTGGCGTTATTATTGCTGGTTATATAAGTCGGATCCTCGCTGAGAATATATCCTACCAGGTGGTCAACGGGGTCGTAGCCCTTTTCGTCCATTGCCTTATAGACATACTCCAGAACATCGTGAGTTGAGCTTACGTTGTCCTGCTGCTTTTTTACTTTTATAGTATTGGTGTTGAATAAATTTTTATCCATGATCTGATCCTTTCCAAAGCTTATATAATCACCTCAAGGCTTTAGGCAAGCATCTCCTTTACGGTTGCCTTTGCAGCCTCGATTACATCGTTTTTCTTGGAAACATCGGGACAGCTTGCCTGTGCCATATTAGGTCTGCCGCCGCCGTTGCCGCCTGCAACCTTGGCTACTGTCTTGATGATATCTCCGCACTTTATACCCATCTTTACCGCATCGTCCGTAGCAGCAGCAACAAGCAACAGCTTGCCCTCAAACTCTGATGCCAAAACGAGTACGGCACTCTTTGCCTTATCTCTTATAATATCGCTGTTCTGTCTGAGAGCGTTCATGTCCGCATTGTCCAATGCACCCACAATAACAGAAATGCCGTTTACCTTTTCTGCATTTGCAATAAGATCTCCCGCAGAAGTCTTCTGACCCGATGTCATTGCCTGCTCAAGACGCTTCTTTGTATCCTTAAGCTCATTCTGCAATGCGGCAATTCTTCTGAGGATATTGTCCTCGTTGGACTTGAGAGCCGCCGCAGTATCAGCCACCAGCTGATCCCTTGACATGAGGTAGTCGTAGGAGTTGAAGCCTGTAACAGCCTCAATTCTTCTTACACCTGCCGCAACACCGCTTTCGCTCATTATCTTGAACAGACCGATGCAGCCCGTAGCGTTAACGTGTGTACCGCCGCAAAGTTCCATGGAGAAATCACCTGCTCTTACAACGCGAACGCTGTCGCCGTACTTTTCACCAAACAGAGCCATTGCGCCAAGCTTCTTTGCCTCGTCAATAGCCATTGACTGTGTTGTAACGGTAAGGTTTTCCAGGATCTTTTCGTTAACGATCCTTTCTACCTTGAGGATCTCCTCGGATGTCATTACCGCAAAGTGAGA
>JAGBHJ010000100.1 GCA_017935525.1 Clostridia bacterium
CCGTAAACGCCAGAAAAGCAGTATGGCAGGCGGGTAACATCATAATCACAAACCCCGATATGCTTCATTCGGGCATATTGCCCCAGCATACAAAGTGGGTGGATTTTTTTGAAAACCTCAAGTACATAGTAATTGACGAGCTGCATATGTACGTGGGCGTTTTTGGCAGTAACGTGGCAAACGTAATGCGCAGGCTCAAGAGGCTCTGTAAGTTCTACGGAGCAGCCCCGCAGTTTATTTGCCTTTCTGCAACCATAGCAAACCCGTTGGAGCTGGCAAGCAAAATAGCGGGGGAGGAGTTTGAGGTCATCGATAAAAACGGCGCACCCCAAGGCAAAAGACATATAGTATTCTATAATCCTCCCTTTGTGGACAAAAAGCTGTTTATACGCCGCGACACTACTCTGCAGACCAGGGATATTGCGGAGGAGCTGCTAAAAAATAAGATACAGACCATAGTTTTTATGCGTTCAAGGGTGGGCGTTGAGGTAATGCTCTCTACCTTGGAAAAAACTCTTGCCAAGGACAAGGCCTTTGGTACAGAGGACTGTATAAGGGCGTACAGAGGCGGCTATCTGCCGTCAGAAAGGCGTGCCATTGAGCGAGGTCTCAGGTCGGGGGACGTGCTGGGGGTCATCAGCACAAATGCTCTGGAGCTGGGCATTGATATAGGCAGACTTGACGCCTGCGTAATGTGCGGCTACCCGG
The DNA here is from genome assembly GCA_017935525.1 of Clostridia bacterium. Taxonomy (GTDB): domain Bacteria; phylum Bacillota; class Clostridia; order HGM11327; family HGM11327; genus SIG351. Next base: position 709 of record JAGBHJ010000100.1, read on the forward strand.
GTGGCATTGCAAACACGTGGCAGCAGATAGGCAGAGCAGGCAGAAGACGGGAAACTTCCCTTGCCATATTGGTGGCGTCAAACAGAGCGCTGGACCAGTATATTCTCACTCATCCCGATTATTTTTACGAGGCATCGCCGGAAAACGGACTTGTGAATGCAGATAACCTGCAGATACTTATGAGCCACGTGCAATGCAGTCTGTACGAGCTTCCCTTTAAGGATGGGGAGGAATACGGTGGACAGGATATTTCGCCGTTGCTTGCTTATTTTGAGGAGAACGGTACTGCAAGGCACACGGGTGGCAAGTGGTACTGGATGGCGGAGTCCTATCCCGCATCGTCCCTTAACATGAGGAGCATTTCCAACGACAATTTTATAATAATAGACATCACTCAGCCGGAGCATAAGGTCATCGGCGAAATGGACAAATACACCGTCCCCATGCTTCTGCACGAAAAGGCCATATATATGCATCAGGCGGTGCAGTATCAGGTGGAGCAGCTGGATTGGGACGACCACAAGGCGTACGTCCGCAAGGTCAACGTGGATTACTACACCGATGCGGATATGAACGTTGAGGTAAGAGTTACCGACGTTTACGAGAACAGAGATATGCCGGAGGGCAGTATCAGCGTAAGCTACGGAGAGGCGATGGTGGCAAGCCAGACTACCATGTTCAAAAAGATGAAGCTGGATACTCACGAAAATCTGGGCTGGGGCAAGATATTCCTACCTCAGCTGGAAATGTACACCGCCGCTTGCTGGCTTACATTGCCCGAAAAGATAACGGACAAATTCAATAAGGAGGATCTTAACGACGCATTGCTGGGCATAACCCATTTGCTGGGCAATATAGTGCCTGTGTACATAATGTCATCGTCCTCCGACATAAACGTAGTTTACCACGTAAGGTCACCCTTTACGCAGAAGCCCACCATATATATTTACGACAACTATCAGGGCGGTATAGGCTTTTCGGAGAAGATATACCACTCTCTGTACGATCTTTTGTCCATGGCAAGGGATCACCTTGTGTCCTGCGAGTGTAAAACGGGCTGTCCCTCATGCGTTGGCCCGCTGTGGGAAAAGAGAATAAAGAAGAATTCTTTAGAAATATTGGAGATGATCCTGGATGATTACAGATCTGCGGAGCAAGCTTGACAGATTAGCGTCAGAAAAGCCCAAGGCTCAGGCAAAAGTAAAGCATGATATTTCCTCCGCACTTGGGGCAGAGCTTGTGGAGGGGGCAAACGGCGGATACATTCTTCGACGGGTGCGTTATGCCTACGGCGCCATATACGGCGAATACACGGTGGAGAATATAGAAAAAGCATTTGACCTTGAAGAAAAGCTGCTTTTTCTTGATACTGAGACCACGGGGCTTGGCTCTGTGGCGTGCCCGTTTTTGATAGGGCTGGCGTATTTTACTGAGGAGCATCTGGTGCTGGAGCAGTATTTTATGCGTGACGTTGACGACGAATCAGCTGTCTTGGAGGACATCGTCAGCAAATTCAGCGGGATGACTGTGGTGTCCTACAACGGCAAATGCTTTGACGTGCCGCTTATAAAAGCAAGATGCACTATTAACGCCATCAATTACGGCAAATTTGCGCAAAAGCAGACTGATCTGTTGCATCTTTCCAGACGAATATGGAAAAAGCGACTTGAAAACTGCAAGCTGACCACCATAGAGGAGGAGATACTGCGCCTTACCCGTGAGGACGACATCCCGGGAAGTGTTATTCCCGAAATGTACAAGCGATACCTTGATACGGGCAGGTCGGACGAAATGCAGCAGGTAATAGAGCATAACGAGAGCGACGTTGTATCCATGAGCGTGCTGCTGGGCAAGCTGATACGAATAGAGGATGACCCCTGCGGTCAGCTGGACAACATTGCTGACGTTATGCATCTGGGTGAATACTACTACGGCAAGGGCGACTGCCAAAGGGCAAATACCTGCTTTGCCCAAGTGCTTCGGGCGAGCAAAAACCCACTTGAGCAGTACAACGCTATGAAGTATCTGTCATTCATCCACAAAAAGAACAGGAATTACCCCGATGCGGTACTGCTTTGGCAGAGGATGGACAGGCTGTCCCTTGGTGCGGTGTTGCCGCTGGTGGAGCTGGCAAAGTATTACGAGCATACGGAAAAAAACATACCCAAGGCGATGGAATGTTCCCGCCGTGGGCTGGCAAACGCAAGAGCATCGGGCTCCAAGGATATGATAAAGGAGCTTGAGATAAGAATACAAAGATTGGATAGAAAGATGAGAAAGGTATAACGATATGGGCTTGATGACGAGTATTTATTCCTCTCTTGGCTACGTTAAGCTGGTGAGAGGTGACAGACAGGGTGCGGAAAAATACCTTGAAAGAGCGTTTGAGCTGGGCATGAGAAAGCCCGCGTATCTGACTGCGTACGGCTCGATGCTTATGCAGAAGGGTGAGTACGAAAGGTGCAAGGAGGTGTACAACAGAGCGTTGGACAATCTTGGCGTCAACACGATGTACTACGCCGCAATTGTGGGTAGTATTATAACCTGTGACTATAAGCTGGGTGACAAGGAAAAGGCGTTGGCGGCTGCAAAGGACCTTTACGAAACGGTAAAGAACGGCACGACGTACGTTATTTACGGCTATCTGCTTATGGCGGAGGGAAGACTTGACGAAGCGCTAGTGATAAACCGCGAGGGATTTGAGTACGACGAAAATGACGTTGCCATCTGCGACAATCTGGGTCAGAATTACTACTTTTTGGATGACAGAGAAAACGCCAAGATCTATTTTGAAAAGGCGTTGGATATAAAGAGAGAAATGCCTGACTCCTGCTACTTTTTGGCGCAGATATACCTTGATGAGGGCAATATAGAACGAGCTTATTACCTGCTGGATGACGCCATGGATTCTGCAATA
>JAGBHJ010000007.1 GCA_017935525.1 Clostridia bacterium
GCCGCCAAGCACCATGCTCTGACCGTTGTCACCCTGCTGGACGCCGTTGTAAAGGTCTGAATCCTTGTTAAAGGAGAGGAAGAAATCCTCCACCAGCTCCAGCGCCTCGTCGTTTGTGAGAGTGCCGTTTTCTATATCCTTTTTGTAGTAGGGGTACATGTATTGGTCAAACCTGCCCACGGTGTTGTGGTAATCGCCCTCCAGCCAAAGGGAATAATGCAGTATTCTGAAAAACTGCAGCGCCTCGCGGAAAGTTTGGGCACCGTAACGGGGTACGCGGGTCAACACCTGTGCAACGTCGTCAAGCCCCATGGCAACAGCCTCGTCCTTATATCTGTCACACAGACCTATAATGGCGTTCATCATTCTTTGCTGATACTCCGTTGCGCCATCCATAAGCGCCAAGAATCCCTTGGATATGGTGGTAGCGTAATTTGGAGAAAGGTTTGACACATACCCCAGCTCGTGAACGTAATGCTGTGACTTTATCTCCCTCCACTCTGCTTTTGTAAAGCAGTCGGGCAACGTGGACACGGTGCGTCTTAATACGATCTTTTCCATGGGGTGTATAGCGGGAATTTCCAGCTTGCACATTTCCTCAAATCTTCTTGCCATTCTCTCCTCGGGGGACAGGCCCTTTTGATAGAATTCCTCTGCAAAGTCAACGGGGCAAGGCTTTCTTTCCTTGCGGTTTGTGCGGTCTATTACGTAGTAATTATATAATTGAGTATTCATATTAGCTCCTTTGTTTTTATTGCTGTAAATATTATAACAAATAAAGCCGTATTTTTCAATAGCTTGTAAATAAAAATACCTGCTCAATCAGCGTGATGTCCTTAACGGACAATCACGCTAAACTATGATTGCCCATGCGGGCAAGCTATGAGTTATGGGATGCTCCGCACCGTTATGGTTGGCTTCGCCAAGTTGAAGATTGTAAGGGTGATCATATCATATAACTCATAACTCTAAACTGAAAAGCAGAAAAAGAGAGAGTATCACGGAATTTTGCTTCCGCAGCACTCTCTCCTGTGTTTTTATCGCCGGTTACGCATTTGTTTTTACAAATGCACGGGTCTTTCCATACCCTTGTTTCATTTCTCCGCCAAGTACACCACCTATTATACGAGCAGGTATTGAGTTATGACAGCTTGATGTTAGTGCAATCCTCTATCATGATTGGATCATTGCGGGTGATGCATACGTTGTTCTTCATATACAAGCCCTCAACGTTTCTGATGTACATTGCGTTTGCGCAGTTGGGAGCATATATCACGTTATTCTCAATGCGGATATTGTGGATCGACTGTCCCTTTGCGTGGCCGCAATCAGCCTTAACGTATATGCCCGCAGTCTTGTCGGATGTGACATTATCGATTATAACGTTGTTTCTGATTACAACGTTGGCGGGACATACGCCCTCATACCAGTAGGACTCTGCCGCAATGGCGATTGCCGTGCCGTTGGGATCACGGAAAATGTTGTTTTCGATAAGCGCCTTTCTGGTCTTGATAAGTATGCTTCTTGCAAAATGCTCCGCAGCCCAACAGCCCGTTATCTCAACCTCGGGCAGACGGGTGACGTCAGCGAGCATAAGTCCATCCGTATTCTCGGGCAGGTCATGGTCAAAGGTGACCTTGCACATCCATTCCTCGTGCATGGGTTCAACGGCAACCACCGTAAGATCGTCAATATGCTCCAATGTTTCAAAGCTTGTAAGCTCCATTGTGTCGCCAACGTCGGGGTAGTCAAGAGTCTGTGCGTGTGTGCCGTCGGGAGTCTTTTCCTGCAGGTAACAGATATTGCCTGCCTCACGCTTTACCACAGCGTGGTAGTATCCGTGAACGTTTATAAAATCATCGCCCTGGGCAAGGAAGCGACAGTCCGTCATCTTTAGCAGACCCTTGATGGACGTAAAATGTGTTCCGTCGGTATTGGTTGACATATGGTCGCCCAAAGAGGGAATGACCTGCAGACGGGTCATGGTGATGTTTTCGCTTCTGTTACCCACAACACCCATACCCGGCTGTGAGTGGATTGTGACGTCGGTGATCTTTATATCCTTGGAAAATTCCACCAAAACCGCAGGACGGGAGTGGTAGGTATGAACGATATAGTATTCCACGTCGGGAGTGATGTTTCCGTGTCCCTTTGCTTTGAGATGGTGTTCGTCTATATACTCTATTCCATCAAAAAAGGAGCCTCGCTCTACTTTTCCCAAAATGGGGTTCCACACGTGATTTCTCAGGTCGTGGGGCGTTTTGGGCTTGATGGGGAATTCTTCGCCAAACACCAACGTGCAGTCAAAGCAACCGTCCTCTGTAAATTCATCTGCGATCACAACGGAAGCCTTGCTGTACGGCTTTCTCTTGTGGTCGATGGAAAAGCCGCAGATCTCCACGTTTTCGCAATTTGTTACGGACACGGGCTCCATAAAGCCGTCAACCATAAAGCTTACGCCGTAAGCCACAAGCTTGCAGTCCTTTAAGCCGTCAAGGTGAACGCCCCTTGTGTATTCAAACTTGGGGTTGAACATAGTTGGCTGGGGGTTGCGGCCGTAATCGCCGTTCATAACGTGCTCCTGGGTTTCACGTGCCAGTTTGCTGGTGAGCAGATACTCTCCCGGAGGTACGATAAGCGTTGTGCCGGGGTTGTTTTTCATGTATTCCATTGCATTGGCAAAGAGCTCCATATGGTCCTTGCCTGTAAAGCTGTTGAGGCTGATGATGTTTTCTGACATATTCTTCTCCTGTTATTCTGTATAGATGTTTGTACAATCCGTAATTACAACGTTCTGTTCCTGGGATGTCATGACGTTGTTTCTGACGGTCACGCTGTCAATATTGCGCAGCTGGATGGCATATGGACAACGGGGCGCATTTATCACGTTATTCTCTATAACGATGTTTCTGATGGTCTGTCCCGTTGGGTCGTTACAATCCGATCTTACGTATATTCCTGCAAATTTTTCCACGGACCTGTTTTCTGAGATAATGTTATTTCTGATGGTGACGTTTGCGGGGCATACACCCTCGTGCCAGCCTGCCTCTGCGGCAACGGCAATGGCGGAGCCCTCAACATTGTGGAATTGGTTGTTTTCTATAAGTGCTTTTCTGCACTTTATCAACACGCCTCTTGCGTAGTGCTCCTTTGAGGTACATCCGCGGACGGTGACCTCCGGCAGTCTTGTGACGTCAGCCATTACCAGTCTGTGAGTATTCTGTGGCAGGGGATGGTCCAATGTGACCTTGCACATCCATTCCTCGTGCATGGGTACAACGTCAAGCACAGTAAACTTATCCACGGTCTGCAGGGTGTCGAGGCTTGTAAGATCAAGAGTGTCACCTACATCGGGGTAATCCAGCGTTTGTGCGTGGGTACCGTCGGGAGTTTTTTCCTGCAGATAGCAAACGTCCGGAGCATCTCTCTTTATGATCTGGTGGAAGTATGCGTGGACGTTGGTTAAGTCGTCACCCTGGGCAATAAATCGGCTGTCCTCAATAACCAGCTTGCCCTTGATGGACGTAAAATGCGTAGCGTCGGTATTTGTGGACATATGGTGCCCGTTGGAGGGAACAACGCTCAATCTCTTGATAAATATGTCCTCACTTCTGTTGCCCACGATGCCCATACCCGGCTGGGAATGGATCGTCACGTCGGTGATGCGGATATTCTTTGAATATTCTATCAGTATGGCAGGGCGGGAGTGGTAGGTATGTATTGCGTAAAACTGTGTTCCCACGCCAAATCTGCCGTCATCAATAGCTAATTCGATATGATGCTCGTCAATTCTTTCCAATCTTTCGCAATCGGGGTCCCAGTAGGTCTCACCGGTTTCGGGCTGGTAAAGATGGCATCTTAAGTCCAGCGGAGGTACGTCCTTGTGGATGGGGCAGGCATCGTCCAGAGTGATGGTAAAGATCCTTATGCCTTCCTCGTCCGTTGTTTCGTGGGTAACAACGCCCCAGCTGTACGGCTTTCTCTTGTGGTCGATGGAAAAGCCGCAGATCTCCACGTTTTCGCAATTTGTGACGGAAACGGGCTCCATAAAACCATCCACCATAAAGCTTGCGCCGTAAGCCTCAATACGGCAGTCCCTCAATCCGCCAAGGTCTATACCTTTGTCGTATTTGAATTGGGGATTGAATATGGATCTTTCCAGATCCTCGCCGTAAAAGCCCTCCATGACCTTCTTTTGTGTGTCACGGGCAAGCTCGCCTGTCAGAATATACTCACCCTTTGGTACGATAAGTGTTGTGCCGGGGTGCTCTCTCATATATGCCACGGCGTTGGCAAATGTTTCCATATCCGTGGCGCCAATATAATCGTTAAGATATATTTTGTCCAATGTTAGTTTGGCATTACGTAGCAGTAAACGCCGTCCTCCTCCTCGGGGAAAAGACATCCCTCGTAATAATAGAACTGAGAATCCTTTTCAACACCAAATGCCGACAGGAATTCCATAGTTTCCTTGGTAAATTGGTAAAGACCCTCGTTGTTGCTGTATGCAAAGGGAACGTCTGAACCCTTTACGTAGAATTTTGACGTACCCAGCACGTACGTGTTGTTGCTTGTGGTAATACCCTTTTCCTGTCCCTCGTATGCGATGCACTTGGTGTAATGAGCAAAGGACGATGTGTACATAAATACGTTGTTGCTCATTACGGTGTTTTTAAACAGCTGACCTGTGGACCTGCCGCCAAGACATCCAAAGCTGCCGTTTTTGCAGGGGCGCTGGTGACCAAAGTGATAGCCTGAGTAGAACATATAGTTATCCGTCATTTTTGTATTGAAAACGCCGTCGCTGTTCCAAAGCTCAAGGGGAGAGTTTGAGTACGCCATTACGTTGCCTGTGTATTCAACGTTGTTGATGCGTATGGGATTTTCAGGATCCCAGCCTGCGTACTGGGACGTTAAGCCTGCGTCGTAGCACTGATATACGATGCAATCCCTTA
>JAGBHJ010000101.1 GCA_017935525.1 Clostridia bacterium
TACAAGGCAAAAAGCAGTTGCCAAAGCGTATATCAGCCCCAGACTCCCCAAAAGAGGGTATATCACCGCAACAACACCGTCAAGCCCCGCAAGGCTTAAGCCCAAGGACAAAGCCGCAACGGTCATTTTTGCAAAACATGGCTTTGCCCCCACCTGCTGGCTTACCCCGTCCCCTGCCGATATCAGCCACTGTCCGCAGGTGCCGATAAGCGCCGCCACCAAAAGAGCGCAGTACAGCATCCCCCAGTATCGGTTGACGTCAAAGCAGACTCTTACCATGGGCAACGGCGAACACATCCCACCGCCACGGGCAACGCACAGCATTATCATAACACCCATCACCGCCATCAGCACGGCGCCGCCAACGAAGCCCACCCCAAGGGAGCGCTTCTCCCTCGACTGAGCCCCCGAGGCACAGGTATTGTCCAATGATGCAAGGAAATTATACCCTGCATACAAAAGGCAGCTTACAATAGGGTTTCCGCCATCCGCCACAGGGTACTCCACCGACCCTTGTGCCGTAATAAACAAAGTGGCAACAGACAGCACCACCAAGGACGGCACACAAAGGCAAAACGCAGAGCCTATCCCCTGTCTCCCTGCAAAGGACACCACCAGCATACATACGCTCAAAAGTACACAGCCCACCCACGGGCTTACCCCGGCAAGAGTGTTTACAAGCTCTCCCATGGCGGAAACCATCACAGTCAACAGCCCCACAAGGGTCATCAGCCTTATTATTGCCGATATTCTGCGCAAAAATTCATTATCCTCGAACAGCATGGCATCAGGGTCTGCCCTCCCCCGTACATTGGCAGTCACCACCGCCGCAACGGAGAAAGCCCCCGTCATAAGAACGGACAGGACGTACCACCGCAAGCCACCCTCGCCGTCGGTCATAAACATATCCCTCAGCTCACGCCCCGTCACAAACCCTGCGCCCAAAAGACATCCCACAAAGCCCCTTGCATAAAAGAATGCCGTTTTCTTCACGGTATCGCCCTCCTTTTTTGAAAAAAGCTCCACCGCCGAAAACGGCATTTCCTATGTATTTTATTATCTCATCATTTCCGCAAGGGACTTAAGCCACCCGCAATACTCATCATACACTCCAACAGGGTCGTTTATAACGTAGCAAAACAGCACCAGAAAAACCACAGCAACGCCTATGGATGCCCAGACGTGCTTATCAAATGCCTTCAGCAAAAAGTGCAGTCCTATATACGTGACCGCCGCCATTGCCACAGCACCGAGGATTATCAACGCAGGCTCAAACCTTACTACCCTGTACAGATATACGCCAAACAAGGCAAAGCTTGCAATAATTCCAATCCACAACACCACGGAGCACACCACCGCCACAAGCCTTACGGCACCAACGTACCAGGGTTGACCGTCGTCCGACCTGCTTTCAGCCGCCTCCTCCAGCGCCTTGGCATAGTGCTGTTTGCACAAACCCTCGGCGTATACGTGCTTTTTGCAGCCATCAATGCTGCACCGTTTTATCAGCTTTATACCCATGTCAGTATATTTCCACAAACTTGATCAAGGGCTCGCCTCTTGACGAGGTCACCGTAAGAGTATATTTGCCGCAGCTCTGCTTTTCCGACGGGATGACGCATATCTTTTTGTGTCCGATGCAGGTACCATCATACACGGTATTGCCGTCTGCATCCGTTATCACAAAGCTTTCCACTCTTTGACCCAAGGCAATATCCTCTGCCAATACAACGTACTTCAAGCACTTGCCCTCATCAACGTCGATCCCAAAGGTGTATCCGTCAACTGCATTTACCACACCCGCAGAGCAGGAAAACTGTTTATCCAGATACTCTCTGAACTCCCTTACCCTTTCCACGTAGGGATCGGCAAATCTTCCCTCTTTATTCGGCGGGATATTGAGGTTGAGGCAGGCATTTGTGCCTACGCTGGCAACGTAGATGTCAAAAAGCTCCTCAACGCTTCTCAGCTCGCTGGTGTCGTGCCAGAACCAGCCCGTTTTTGTGATTACGGTATCCACCTCGCTGGGAACAAATGTCAAGCCTGAGGAATAACGTATCACGTCTCTGGAGCCGATGTCGTCGTCGGTATTGTATATGCCCTTCAGATTTTCTCTGTCAGCCTCAGGGGATGCCTGTGTCTGCACCTCGGCATACTTGCAAAGCTCCACAGGCACAACGCTCCACTCCGCAGTCCTTGACGTTCCTGCTTCGTTACCCACCCAGCGGGTGTCGGGTCCATAATCGTTAAAGATCACCGCATTGGGCTGGTACTTTCTCACCAGCTTTATGTATCTGTCAAAATCATATACCTGCTTTTTGCCGTTGGGGCCCTCTCCGCAGGCATTGTCAAACCACACGCAGAAAACGTCGCCGTATTCCGTCAAAAGCTCCGTCAACTGGTTGCAGAAATAATCGTTGTACTCGGGGGTACCGTAATACTTTGAGTTTCTGTCCCAAGGTGAAAGATAAAAGCCAAATTTCAGCCCGTATTTTCTGCACGCATCCGCAACGCACCTTACGACGTTGACCTTGCAGGGGCTGTTCTTTACGCTGTGCTCCGTATAGGGGGACGGCCACAGGCAAAATCCGTCGTGATGCTTTGCTGTGATTATAATGCCCTTAAAGCCGCCCATTTTTGCCGTCTGTGCCCATTGCTCACAGTCAAGCTTTGTGGGTGCAAAGACCTCCTCGGGCTCATTGCCGTTGCCCCACTCCGAATCGGTAAACGTATTTACGCCAAAATGGCAAAACAAGTACATTTCCATATCAAACCAGTCCAACTGTCTTTGGCTGGGCTTGACGCTTGCCGCTTGCTGAATAAAATTTTCCATATATTTCTCCTTTGTATTATTTTGTCAATTCATCCCTTATGCTTTTCTTTACCGTTTCTGCCAGCGCCCGATAGCCTGCATCGTTAAAATGCACACCGTCGCCGCAGCCGTATTCGCACTTGCCGTCCGCAACGGCATAAAGGTCTTCCACGGTAATGCCGTACTTGTGCCCTATCTCCGCAATGATGGCGTTGTTTCTCACAAGGTTGGCGTTGAACTTATCGTAAACGTACTCCTTGTCATCCCCTGCCTTGCGGATCGGGGTAGAGGTTGCTATAATAAATCTGGCATCGGGTAATATCTCCCGCAGGGATATTATAAAATGCTCGTAGCACACTCTTACCGCATCCTCCTTCAGATGCCAAACTCCGTGGATGCCGTTATTGATATGCACCACCTTGACGGTATCTCTGCCGAATTCATTGACGGTATTCTCTATCTCCTTAAAAAGATAGATATTATCTATTGCCTTTGACGAAACGTGGTAGCCCACGGAATATTCGCTTTCAAACTCCCTTGCCACGTACTGAAAATAACCGTTGGTTATTGAATCGCCTATAAGCAGTATCCTCTTGTTATTCTGCGGATCGCTCCAACCGATCCGCGTCCACTCCATGCTTTCCCATGACGGCATACGTATATCCTCCTTTGCAAAAACGTCGGTACAAAATTATTGTACCATACACTTCTTTATTTTTCAAGCATTATTTTCGTAAGCTTGAAGCCCGAAACCTCATATGTACGCCGTGTTTCAGATCCGCCGTCAGCGGTCTTCTTCTCGTAATCCCTGCTCTGCAGTCTGCCCTCAACGGTTATTCTTTCCCCCACCTTCAGCTCTGCCGCCTGACTTGCGCATTCACCCCAGAATATAACGGGAATGTAGTCCGACTTGCCGTAATTTCTGTTTACCGCCACCAGCACGTCAGCAATATGCTTTCCAAAGGGTGTTGCTCTGTAAACGGGAGGCTTGCACACATAGCCGTCCAGCATAACGGAATTGGAATACTCCGTAAAAGGCATCACTCCCCTGCAGAACGCCGTAATCACCAGTCTGCTCTTTCTGTTTTGTGCAAGGTCCGTCACCTTAAGATAATAATTGTACGACCTCAGCTGTCCCTCCAGCTTTACAAAGCTGTCCTTTTTTAATCCGTATTCCGTAACAAGGCTTTCCGGCAGAGTTATGGGAATGCTGTCCGCCCTTGAGCTGAGCCTCTCTATCTCCAGCACTCCCGTATAAAATTTTTCGTCAAACACAGCGTGTGACAATTGTAGCTCCTCTGCGATCCTGCCTGCAATTTCTATTTTGTTTGTAAAGATCTCCATATCTCCCTTGCGGTTGCCCGCCCTTTCTTTATTTTGTTGTATGTTGAACGCCGTTGGCGTCGATGGTAAAATTGTTTTTGTATATCAATTGTGAGACGGGCACAAACTCGTACCCCTGCTTTATCAGCTCCTCCAGCACCGTCGGAAGCACCTTTGTTATAAGGTCGGAGTTGTTGTGCATCAGTATTATGGAGCCTGCCTTTGTTCTGTCCAGAATTCGCTCTATAACAGCATCAGCTGTCTGCCCCTCCTTCCAATCAAGGCTATCCACGCTCCACTGTATCACCTCAAAGCCGTTTTGATTGCAAACCTCTATCAGCTCGTTGCAGTAGCTTCCGTAGGGTGCGCGGAAAAGCCTTACCGCACTTGAGCCGGCAAGCTTTTTTTGAGTCTCCCACGTTGTCAAAAGCTCCTGCTCCATTTTGTCGCGAGAAAGCTTTGCCATGTCGGGGTGGGTGGCAGAATGGTTGCCTATCTCGTGCCCTGCCAGCTTTAGCATACGGATGTCGTCGGGATAATCGTTTGCCCAGAAATCCACGGTAAAAAACGTTATCCTCACACCGTACTTATCCAAAATATCCACTATTTCCTTTGTATATTGGTTGCCCCACGCGGCGTCAATCGTCAAGGATATCCTTTTATCCTGCCTGTCAACGGAGTATATGGGCACCAGCTTGTCGCTTGCCACAGTGGTGTCGTACTCTATTTTTGCCGCCACAGCGCTTATCAAAAGCAAAATGCACATTACCGCAGACGGTGTCATCAAAAAATCCCGTACCTTTATCAGTAGCGGAAGGCAAGCCCTTCCATAGCCTCTCAGTTTTTCTTTCACGGACCTTTCCCCTCCTTTTGGTTTTAGTATATGCCCCATCACCACCCCTTTATGACGGCACGGGCAGGTGTTTTTTGGCGGTCGTCCATGAGCAAATTTGCAGAAAAAGCCATTTGGTACTATTATTTTTTCGATTTTCATGTTATAATATATACGGTACGGTTGGTATTACAGTAAGGAGAAGCATGATGAATCAAAGCGGCGATGATAAGATCATATACTTTATAAGACACGCAAGAGATGATAGCCGCTTCAGAGGTGGATGGAGTCGCAGACCGCTGATATACAGCGGATTTGAGCAGGCAAAGCAGCTGGCAGAAAAAATACAGGAAAACTCCATGGAGATGAACATTTCCACCATCA
>JAGBHJ010000102.1 GCA_017935525.1 Clostridia bacterium
GATCCGGGGTTGAGATAGTAAGACCTGAGTTTTATTTTGAGGTTGACGAGGAGGATTGATATGAAAAGAGGACATTACGTCAATTTTCGTGATCTGACGGTGAGCACGGACCTTAAAGAGCTGAACGATATTCTCAACGAGATATTGAGGAGGCTTGACGAATCCGTAACCTGCCGAGGCGGGGCTTGTATCTGCTGTGAGCAGGCAAGCTGTGCCGCAGGAGAAAGCAGAGCAATAAGCCTTCAGCAGGGCTTTGCAGGAGAGCCGTGTATTTTTGCCTACTCCGAGGATGGAGCAGAGGTTACGGCGAGTTACAGCGACGGCACGGTGACGGTGGGCTTTGCAGACCCTGCAAGGAGTGGAATGATAAATATAATAGCGATCGGAAAGAGGCAGTAACAGGAGGAGCATATGGATCAGCAGGAAAGAAAAGACGTTATTGACAGCATTATGGCGGAATACACCGCAAAGAGCAGAGCAGAAAGAGTGTCCATGGTTGCATTGGAGCTTGAGGGCGAGCTGATGCAGTCGGGGGCAGACGAGCTTGACAGACTGGAAAGGGAAAGACCACCCGCAAAGGAAAACAAAGCGGGTAATATCTTTACAAGGTGACGAAATGGACATCAGAAACGAAATGAAGGTAGTGATAACCGTGGTAAGCTCTGCCACGTTTTGGTTGATAGGCGCGTGGGACATGGTGCTGGGCATACTTGCTACGGTAATAGTGTGCGATTACATCAGCGGAGTGCTATACGCCATCAAAACAAAGACATTGAGCAGTCAGGTTGGCAGGGCAGGGCTGATGAAAAAGGCGGCAACTCTTCTGGTGGTGGTAGTGGCGCACCAGGTGGACGTGGCGTTGGGCAATACGGAGGACATCGTGAGAAACATAACCGCATTGTTCTATATTTCAAACGAGCTTTTGTCGATTTTGGAAAATGCGGGGAATATCGGCATCCCCCTGCCAAAGGTACTGGTGGACGTTTGCGAAAAGATTGGCAAGAAAGACGGTGAATGAGGGTGTGGCACCTTCCTTACGGAAGGTGCCACAGCTATATTCCTGCAAAGCACGAGCGATATATCTGCATATTATATGATGTATTACCGTAAAAAATATATTGTAGGTATACCTTCTTATAATTTCCCGAGATAATTGGTAGAATATACTAAAAGGAGCAAGGAGGGGGAAAACGTGACTGTAAACATGGCGGTAGCAAAGCGTATTGAGGCGTTGCTGAAGGAAAAGAACATGAGTCAGTACAAGCTGGAGCAATTATCCGGCATTCAGCATGGCAGTATGCAATGCATTATGAACGGAAGAAATAAAGACGTTACCCTAGGCACGATAATCCTTCTTTCAAAGGGCTTTGGAATAGCGCCAAAGGAGTTCCTGGATGATGAGCTATTCTTACAGACGGGATACGATAATCTGATATAAAAACAAAATAAGATCCGATGGTACCCATCGGATCTTTTGCCTTACATAATACTCTTACACGTACTTCTTTACTATTTCGCTCATTGCGTCCAGCTTTGTTTCGATGTCTGCAACCAGCTTCAGCTGATTTCTTGCTCTGTCGAGATTGTGCTGAGGATAATGGATCTTAAAGTATGTGTCGCCCTCCAGGTAGTCTGTGAGGAATCTGATACCGCACTCATACGTAAGCAGGAGCACGGAAAGGGGCAGAAGCTCTATCTCCCTGGGTGTTGCGCTGTCCTTTACCTGGCTGAGGAAGCCCTCTGTGAATGCCTCAAACTTATCCAGCTGGCAATAAACAATGGAAAGATCCGTCTCGTCCTCCTTGGCAGAGGATGCACCAAATCTCAATGCGTCGCCAAAGTCATAAAGCATGGAGCCGGGCATTACCGTGTCAAGGTCAATAACGGACAGACACTTGTTTGTGTTGGCGTCAAAGAGAACGTTGTTGATCTTTGTGTCGTTGTGAGTAACTCTCAACGGAATGGAGCCGTCGGCAATGCCGTCCAGCACAACGTCAACGTACTTTTCGCAGGAAAGAGCAAAGTCGATGTCCGCCTTTATGTCAGCGGCTCTGCCCATTTTGTCAGCCTCAATTGCCGCAACAAGATTGCCAAAGCGCTTTCTTGTGTGGTGGAAATTGGGGATGGACTCAAACAGCAGGGATGCGTCAAAATCAGCCAGCTGATTCTGGAACTTACCGAATGCCTTGCCTGCTTCCAGCAAAAGCTGTGTGTTGGGCAGGTTGTAGGAAACGCCGTTGATAAAGTCGTAAACACGGTAAACGTCATCGCCCAGCTTGTAGTAATTCTTACCGTCAACAGTCTTGATGATCGTGAGGGTCTCAACCGCAGGGTCGCCGCCGTTTTCTCTTATCTTGTTTGCCAAAAACTCTGTTACCAGGGCGATGTTGTTCATCAGCCTGTCGTAATCCTTAAACACGTTGGTGTTTATCTTCTGAATGATGTATTTGGGATCTGTGTCCGTTATGTACGTGTCGTTGATGTGACCGTCACCGTAAGGGTGAACGCAGTCGTTACAGCAGATCTCTATACCGAAATTTTTGAGGAGTGCCTTAAAATCAACCATTTACTCTTGTCTCCTTTGGATATACGCCGCTTTCCGTTATCTCCTTGAGTGCGGCTCTTACCTGATCGGCGTCGTCCTTGTAGGTTACGCCGTACCACTTGCCCGTTGTTTTGAGTACCTTACACTTGTAGCCGTCGTTGATCAGCTTGTCCGATACCAAGGGGAGGAAGAATTCCGCCTTGAGAGGGTTGGGAGTGTTGGGTACGTTGTCCAAAAATTCAAGGAAGTACTTTTCTGTCAGAGGGAGTATTTCCGGCTGGTAGCCCCACATATTCATGGAAACCGTTGTTTCCATGGGGAAACCGCTGTTTTTGTCCAGCGCTGTATTCTCTGTGATCTTAGTGAGGTAGCCGTTTTCTGTTTCGCAGATGCCGCGGCTTACCGTGCCCTTTTCTGACAGAGTGTTACCCAGCTGATAGCCTACCATGCATATGTCGTTGGAGGAGATCAACTGATCGTGTATCAGCTGAAAAGCCTCAGGACCGTAGTAGTCGTCAGCATTGATGGTGGCAAAGGGCTCTGTAAGGTACTGCTTTGCGCAAAGGACAGCGTGAGCTGTACCCCAAGGCTTTTCTCTGCCCTCGGGGATTGTGTATCCCTCGGGGAGCATGTCCAATTCCTGAAAAGCATATTCAACGTGAACTGCCTTTTCCAATCTCTTGCCAACGTGAGCCTTAAAGTCCTCCTCGATCGCCTTCTTGATAATGATAACGACTTTGTTGAAGCCTGCTTTTATGGCATCATAGACGGAGTACTCGATGATACTCTCGCCATGAGGTCCGAGGGGTTCGATCTGCTTAAGCCCGCCAAAGCGGCTGCCCATGCCTGCGGCAAGGATGACCAATGTTGTGTTTTTCATCTTAATATTCCTTTCTCTTACACAAAGCCGTGCAAGACATAATATTTTTTATGATACTATTATAGAGTATTTTTATTATAATATATATATACAAAAAGACATATTTTATTAGAATTCGGACATTTTTACCATTCTTTTACATAAAATCAAAAAATCCTTGACATTAGCGGAGAAAACGGATATAATAGTACCCAAGAGGAATGTTTGTCGGACTACGACGGAAAGGAGGCACCGTGAACGTATATAAGGGCTACGCCATACAAAAGACTGTTGAGGTGACGGCGTTGTATTCTGCCTTTGAGGCGGATTTTGAAAACGGATACTCCTTTGTGGGCGAGGCGCATGACTTCTGGGAGATGGTGTACGTCAAGCGTGGGCGCGTGGGCGTGCTTGCGGGCGACAGGATATACAATCTTACCGAGGGGATGATAGTACTCCATCCGCCAATGGAATTCCACAGAATATGGTCCGAGCAGGGGGAGATGCCTGCGGTGATCGTAATGTCGTTTTCCGCAAA
>JAGBHJ010000103.1 GCA_017935525.1 Clostridia bacterium
ATACCTATGTAAGATATTACCGTATCCAATGCAAACATATTGTATGCAAAGAAGGAGATAACGATAGCATTGAGAGAGTGGAGCAAAAGTGTGATAAACAGTACCGTTACAGCCGCAAAGTACTTGCCCAGAACAACGTCAGAAGCCTTGATGGGGCTTGTGAGCAAAAGTTGATCTGTCTTTGTCTTTCTCTCCTCGGAAAGTGTCCTCATTGTGAGGATCGGGATAGTGATCATAAATACCAGGTTGAGCTGATTGAGGTAGAGCTGATATCCAACCAATCCGGTCAAAAGATAGCCAAACACGAACAATGCCGCGGAGACCATCAGGAACAAGCCTATAAAGATAGGACCAACCGTGGAACGGAAGTAGCCCTTCAATTCCTTTTCATAAACTGCCAACATAAATTACTTGCCCTCCTTGTCAAGATGCGTGAGCTTAAGGAATATCTCCTCAAGGGACATATCCAAGGGTCTCATCATCAAAAGCGGATAGCCGGATCTTGCCATTCCGTTAAATACTGTCTTTCTTACGTCAAGGTCTGCTGCTGTTTCAACAACAAAATCGCTTGTGCCTTCTTCTCTCTCGCCCTGGAACTGTACGCTCTGGATGCCCTTGATATCCTTAAGCAATCTTACAGCCTGCTTTTCGGGTGCGGCAACTCTTATCTGCAAGCGGTTTGCGCCCTGCAGCTGCTTGGAGAGATTTTCGGGAGTATCGCTTGCAACGATCTTACCCTTGTTCATAATAAGCACTCTTTCGCATACTGCGCTTACCTCGCTGAGCACGTGGGAGCTGAGGATGATAGTGTGCTTCTTACCCAAGCCCTTGATAAGGTTTCTGATCTCAATGATCTGCTTGGGGTCAAGACCTACCGTAGGCTCGTCCAAAATAAGGATCTTGGGGTCGCCCACCAACGCCTGCGCCAAACCAACTCTCTGCTTGTAGCCCTTGGAAAGGTTTGCAATAAGGCGGTCCTTCATATCCGCAATTCTTGTAACTTCCATAACGGACTGGATCATTTCCTTGCGCTTGATCTCTTTTACCTTCTTGAGCTTTGTGACAGTATCAAGGTATTCACCAACCGTCATATCCATGTAGATCGGCGGGAACTCAGGCAGATAACCTATTTTTTTCTTTACGCCCTCAGGGTCGTCAAGAATGTCAACGCCGTCAATCATTGCCTGGCCTGAAGTTGCGGACAAATAACCCGTAAGGATATTCATAGTGGTAGTCTTACCCGCACCGTTAGGTCCCAGAAAGCCCAGAACCTCTCCGTCTTCCACAGTAAAGGAAATATCATCAACAGCATGGTGCTGACCGTAGATCTTGGTCAAATTTTTTACTTCAATCAATTCTGTACACCTCGTTTGATATTATTATCGTCATAAATCGATTTTTTACGACAACGAAATCCATCTAATATATTATATCACATAACGTGTCAACCGCCAATGTGATTTAGTGAATTTTTTGTGTTTTTTCGGTGAATTCAATAAAAATTTACAAATTCACCCCTTTGCATCATTTGTTGGGAGTGATCTTTTCCAAGCCGCCCATGTACTTTCTGAGGCACTCGGGGATAACCACGCTGCCGTCAGCCTGCTGGTGCTGCTCCAGAATAGCGGGGAGCAAACGGCTTGTTGCCATACCGGAGGCATTGAGCGTGTGGAGGAATTCAACCTTCTTTGTTTCGTTTCTTCTGAAGCGGATGCCGCCACGTCTTGCCTGGTAATCTCTTGCGTTGGAAGCAGAGGATACCTCCTTGTACTCGTTCATGCTGGGGAGCCATACCTCAATATCGTATGTCTTTGCCATGGAAGCGGAGCAATCCTCAGCTGCCAGCTTGGACAGTCTGTAATGCAGACCCAGCTTTTCAACGATGTATTCAGCCTTGCCGATAAGCTCATCCAACGCCTTGTCGGACTCCTCGGGAACTGTATACTGGAACATTTCCACCTTGTTGAACTGGTGA
>JAGBHJ010000104.1 GCA_017935525.1 Clostridia bacterium
AACGATGTTCTCCATTCACATATCATTTGATTAACTTCCGTCGTGGTCATTTTTGAAGCAACATCCCACGCTTGCGGAAAATAAGTTTGCACAAAGCGTACTTGCTCTTGCTTGGGTACATAGTCAGACGGAATCAATAATTTTTGCATATGGATTGCTCTAACAGTTTGCTTTAAAATTTTATTTTTATCATCTAATGATAGCTGACTATATCTTCGGATTATAATCTTTCCCAATGATTCTTGTTTTAGAATTTCATTATATACATTACCAATTTGTGTTTCTTTATCAATAGATATAGAAATTTCGGAAGTATATACACCTTTCATGTGAGTGGGGGAAATCGCAGGATTATCACCGTTGCATTCATAAATGCTTCCAGTTACCTTGCTATAAAAATCGTAAAGCATATTATCGTAATGTTCGACAAAAACTACTTTACCATTTTCATTTTCACTAAAAGTTACCCATTTGTAAGAACGATTCCATATGTAAAACAGAGCAATACAATAGCTTGGCGTAAAACATATCACGGGTTTTGATATTGCATTGGTTTGTGTAGCGAACGGTTCTAATTTCTTTATGTTTTGAATTTGAGTTCCGTGATATAGATTCATATCAATATCCCCCATAACTTTTGGTACACTAACATTGTATCATAAAATGGGAACATTGTCAAGGAATATCAATTGTAAAGCTATTTTGTGGTGCTTGCGTCTGGGGCAAGCATAGCGCGTGGATGTCCTCGCACAATTGGGCAGAAGCCCGAACCCACTATCCGCAGAGGGAAACGGTGTATCAAAGCCTCCCTTTGCACAAGGGAGGCTTTGGCAAGTTTCCACCGACAGAAAAACACCACCAAAGAGAAATCCTTGGTGGTGTTCGTGTTTTCTCCGCTAAAGATGCATAGCAGATAGCGCAGGCTTGTCATAAGTGCTTTTTGTGTTTTGATGGGTCAGCCCTTTTGGGGCTTTATGATCTCGTACAGCTGATGCTCCCTCCATTGACCGTTTATCTGCAGGTAGGAGTCGGACGTACCTATAAGGCGGAAGCCCGAATTCAGCAGTACCTTTTGCGAAGCGGCATTTGACGGGATAACGCTTGCCTCCAGCCTGTGGAGGTACAGATCCTCAAAGGCTATGCTGATGACCTTTTTTACAGCCTCAGTCATGTAGCCCTTGTTGACCTCGTCCTTGTCCAGACGGTAGCCCATAAACGCGGAGCAGAAATTGCCGTACAGCACGTTGGAAAGTCGGATGGCGCCTATAAGCCTTTCGGGGGAGTCGTGCTTGGCAAGCAAAAAGGAAACTCCCGTCAGCTTCTTTAGCTCCCTTTGCTCCGCACGGATCCATTCCCGCTGATAACGGCGGGTGTAAAAATCGTCGGGACGCTTTGGCTCCCATATTTCCAAAAAATCCTTGTTCCTTAGGTGGTAATCCATCAAGGGGTCCAGATGCGCTTTGTCGGGCGTCATCAGAAGCAGTCGCTTTGTTTCGTATATCAGGGTCATAAGATGCTCCTTCGGTAATGCTTACCATAATATTATAGCATGGATCTCCGTTATTGACAAGAGCAAGGGATAACGTTGGAAAAATATTTGTAAAATACGAGATATTACCTTGAAAATATCGGGAAAGAATAAATGAGTGCGTGTTGCGTTCCTTTCCATCATTTGTGAGGATATTTGCTGAAAGCACTTGACAATATGGGAGTTTTGTGGTATAATACGCAAAGTCAAATAATAATACTTGACTTCATATCGTAAGGAGCATGGCTATGAGAGATAAGGATGTTGTAAAATACGCAAGGCTGTTGGACATTTACGAAAGTGTGCTGACAGAAAGACAGGCGATGGCGATGGAAGAATACTACGGTCGTGATTTTACAATGGAGGAGACAGCGGAAAATCTGGGCATCTCCAAGCAGGCGGTACATTTTGCGGTAAAAAATGCAGAGCAAAAGATAGACAAGCTTGAGGCACAGCTGCAGATACAGTCAAGACTCAGCCTGGTTAGTGTCAAGCTGGAGGGCATAAGGTGCATGGTGGAGGACGACGCTCCAAAGGAGGAGATCCTCGACATGATCGACACCATGTTGGCAGGTCTGCAATAAAATAAGCAAGGGAGCCCTTTGGGTTTAGGTGAATTATATGGCATTTGAAAGCTTAGCAGAAAAATTGCAGGAAGCATTCAAAAAACTTACAGGCGGCGGTAAGGTCAGCGAGGCTGACGTCAAGGCGGCAATGCGTACTGTCAAATTGGCGTTGCTGGAGGCCGATGTAAACTATGCCGTTGTAAAGGACTTTATTTCCAAGGTAAGTGAGAAGGCTGTCGGTGCGGAGATATTGGAAAGTCTTTCCGCGGGTCAGCACATTATAAAGATAGTAAGAGATGAGCTTTGCCAGCTGATGGGCGGGGAAAGAACAAAGCTTGCTGTATCGGATAAGCTGCCCACAGTAATATTGATGTGCGGTCTGCAGGGTACGGGTAAGACCACGGTAAGTGCCAAGCTTGCCGCAATGCTTAAGAAGGAGGGCAAAAAGCCCCTTTTGGCAGCCTGCGATATTTACAGACCGGCCGCAATCAAGCAGTTGCAGGTGGTGGGCGAAAAGGTCGGTGTGCCTGTTTTTGAAAAGGGCACTCAGGATCCTGTAAAGACAGCGTCCCAGGCGGTGGAATATGCAAGGGCAAACGGTCTTGATACCGTTATTGTGGATACCGCCGGCAGACTCCATATTGACGACGACATGATGGACGAGATGAAGAACATCGCCAAGGCGGTTGAGCCTGACGAAACTCTCCTGGTGGTTGACGCAATGACGGGTCAGGATGCGGTGACTGTTGCCAAGTCCTTTAACGAGCAGATCGGTATGGACGGCATCATTATGACAAAGATGGACGGCGATACCCGTGGCGGTGCGGCACTTTCCGCAAAGGCAGTTACGGGCAAGCCCATCAAGTTTATATCGTCTGGTGAAAAGGTGGATGAGGATACTCTGGAGCCCTTTTATCCGGACAGAATGGCTTCCAGAATATTGGGCATGGGCGACGTGCTCACCCTTATCGACAGAGCAGAAAAAATGTTTGACCAGCAGCAGGCTATTGCTCTGGAGGAGAAGATCCGCAGCAGCAAGATGACTCTGGACGACTTTTTGGAGCAGATGGAAGCAATGCAAAAAATGGGCGATCTCAACGATATTATCAAGATGATCCCCGGCATGAATTCCAAGGCTATGGCAAACGTTTCCGTGGAGGAAAAGCAGTTGGAGAGGACAAAGGCAATAATCCGATCCATGACGCCAAAGGAAAGGGCAAACCCCGACATTATCAACTTTAACCGCAAAAAGAGAATAGCCGCAGGCTGCGGTCAGCAGGTGGCGGACGTCAACAGACTGTTGAAATCATTTGACGAGATGAATAAAATGATGAAGCAGCTTACGGGCGGCAAGATGATGAAGAAAAACAAGGCAATGATGAACGCATTCAACAAAAAGATGCGCTTCTGATAATGTAAAACACAGTCCCAAGAGGATTGAAAATAATTTAATTATATATTTTTGGAGGATTTAACACAATGGCAGTTAAAATTCGTTTGATGAGAATTGGTGCAAAGAAGGCACCCTTCTACAAGGTAGTTGTTGCAGATTCTAAGGCACCCAGAAACAGTGAGTATATCGACCTTATCGGAACATACAACCCGATGACAGAGCCCGCTGAGATCAAGATCGACGCTGAAAAGGCTAAGAAGTGGATCGCTAACGGCGCACAGCCCACAGATACTGCAAGAGTATTGCTCAAGAAGAACGGCGTAGAATAATATCATGAAGGATCTGGTAAAATTCATTGCCCAGAGCCTTGTTGAGTTCCCTCAGCAGGTGGTAGTGACACAGAAGGAAGACGGTGACAACATCACTATCGAGCTTAAGGTCGCTCCCGAGGATATGGGCAAGGTGATAGGAAAGCACGGCAAAATCGCAAGAGCTATCCGCTGTGTTACCAAGGCAGCCGCAAGCAAGCAGGACAAGCACGTCAACGTAGAGATCCTTTGATATGAAGCAGCAATATCTGGCGCTTGGCTTTATATCAAAGCCTCACGGAATCAAAGGGCACGTAAAAGTAGAACCTTTAACCGATGACATTACCCGTTTCAAGAATATGAAGCACGTTTTCATAGAAGAAGCGGGTAATTATGTTAAATACCGCATTAAGGAGCGCAGTATTGCTCCTGCCTACGCATTGTTAAAGCTGGAGGGCATCGACACTCCGGAGCAGGCGGAGGCTTACAGAAATAAGACCCTGTGGCAGCCCAGAAGCGAAAGCAGAAAGCTGGCAAAGGACGAGTATTTCTGGGTGGATCTGATAGGTCTTGACGTGGTATTTTCTGACGACGGCAAAAGGCTGGGCGTGCTGGATTCCATAATTGCAACGTACAGCAATGACGTTTACGTGGTAAAGACGGACAAGGGTCAGGAGGTACTGATCCCCGCCTTAAAGCAGTATATTACGGTGGATATGGATAAGGAAGCCATATTCGTTCACTGAGAAGGTCTGGAGGAGATCCTGCCAAATGAGGATTGATATCTTAACGCTTTTTCCCGAGATGTTTGAGTCGGTCATAAACTCCAGCATTTTCGGCAGAGCAGTCAAGTCGGGAATATTTGAGATACACCTGCACAACATAAGGGATTACACCCTGGACAAGCACAAGCATACGGACGACTACCCCTTTGGCGGTGGTGCGGGCATGGTAATGACGCCACAGCCCCTGTTTGATTGCTTTGACGCGGTGATAGGGGATGCGGACCCAAAGCCCAAATGTATCTATATGTCGCCCCAGGGCAAGACTTTGACCCACGACAAGGCGGCAGAGCTTTCCGCCTGTGACAGGCTGGTGATACTTTGCGGTCACTACGAGGGCGTTGACCAGAGAGTGCTGGACACCTATATTGACGAGGAGATATCCATAGGGGATTACGTGTTGACGGGCGGCGAGCTGCCTGCAATGGTAATGATGGATTGCTTGTCAAGATTTGTGCCCGGAGTGTTGGGCAAGAGTGAGTCTGCCCAGGACGAAAGCTTTTCCAACGGCTTGCTGGAGTATCCCCAGTACACAAGACCTGCAGATTTCCGCGGACAAAAGGTGCCCGAGGTGCTTTTGTCAGGCAATCACGCCAAGATAGACGAATGGCGTACCGAAATGAGCATCAAAAAGACACTTGAGGTAAGACCTGAGCTGGTGGAAAAGCTGGGGATATAATACCCACCGAGTAAAACAGTAATTCAGAGCACTAATGACAAACGATATGATCGTTATCGGAGAGACACTTCGTAAAGAAGCTGTCTCTCTGTTTTTTATGCCCAAAAGACACTTTATGCAAATGGAAAATATAATATCTTTGCTTTCGGTAGGTTCAGGTGACATTTTGCCTTACGGCAAAGTGATATAAAAGCCGATGGCTTTTGTGATACATTGTGTGAATACATCGCTCTCCCGGGGAATATAACTTTATATAGACACAATAAGGCTTGGGAGGTCAATATGGCAGACGGTAATTTCGTACGTTTTTTTGTTATGATGAATGAGG
>JAGBHJ010000105.1 GCA_017935525.1 Clostridia bacterium
GATACGTTCCGGCAAGGACAGCGTCTGGTTTGCACCGTCCCACGTGATGGACCTTTTGCGTGACTGCAAAAAATATAACAACTTCGGCGTACACGGCTGTGGCATTGCCAGCGCAACGGATGCCCTTGCCGCAGTTAAAAAGCACGTTTTTGATGAGCGCACCGTTACACCTCAAAGGCTTATCGATGCACTTGACACAGACTACGCCAACGACCCCGAGCTCTTGCATCTGCTCCGCTTTGAATCGCCCAAAATGGGAACGGATAACGACGAGGCGGACTCCATCTCCGTAACGTTGATGGACTACTTTGCAGACGCACTTGAGGGCAAGCAGAACTGTCTTGGCGGTTGCTGGCGCCCCGGCACAGGTACTGCCATGTTCTACCTTTGGTACGCGGACAAAGTCGGCGCTACGGCAGACGGCAGAAGAAAGGGCGAGCCCCTGGGCACAAACTTCTCCCCCAATCTGTTTACAAAAATACCGGGACCCATCAGCGTCATCAATTCCTTTACAAAGCAGAACATCGCCCGCACTATGAACGGCGGTCCGCTGACTCTGGAATTTGCCGCAGGCATATTCAATAACGACGAAAACACAAAAAAGGTTGCCGTACTTATAAAATACTTTATACAAAGAGGCGGACATCAGCTGCAGTTGAACGCATTCAACCTTGATACCATGAAGGCTGCTCAGGCTGACCCCGACAGTTACCGTCAGTTAGTGGTTAGGATCTGGGGCTGGTCAGCATACTTTGTGGAGCTTGACAAGCCATATCAGGACCACGTAATGGCACGCCAGGAGTACACGGTGTGATGGAGGCTACCATCTTTGACATAAAGGAATTTGCCCTGAACGACGGTGACGGCATTCGCACCACCGTATTCTTTAAGGGATGCCCGTTGCGGTGCATATGGTGCCACAATCCCGAGGGGCTCTCCCCCGTCCCCGAGCTTTACGTCAAGCAAAACGGTTGCAAGGCTTGCGGACTGTGCAAAAAGGAATGCACCCACAACGAATGTAAGCCATTTGGTCGTTGCATACACGTCTGCCCTGCCGATCTGGTAACGGTGGTGGGCAAAAAATGGAGTGTTGACGCCTTGGCAGAAAAGCTCTTGGCTCAAAGGGAAACACTTTCCGCTCTTGGTGGCGGTATCACCCTTTCCGGTGGTGAGCCAATGATGCAATGGGAATTTGTTTATGCTCTGCTCCAAAGACTTTACGGCAAGGTGCACACAACCATCGAAACCTCGGGCTTTTGCGGCAACGACGAATTCAAAAAGGTCACCGAGCTTTGCGACCACGTCTATATGGACATAAAGCTCTTTGACTCTCTGCTTCACAAAAAATATACGGGGGTGTCCAACGACAGGATACTATCCAACGCAAGGCTACTTATGGAGCACCACCCCTCCTATACGTTCAGAATTCCGCTGATACCGGGCATTACCGACACCGAGGAAAACCTTTGCGCCATAAGCAGGTTTGTTGGCGGCTCACACGTTGAGCTTTTGCCCTACAACAAGCTGGCTCCCGCAAAGTATCGCTCCGTAGGCAGAGAATTCACCGATCTTATCGATCCCGACAAAGCAACAGCTCCCCGTACAGAGTTGTTTACCAACGCAGTATTACGTAAATGAAAGGATAAAATATGAACATTATAAAAGACCTTATACTCACAGTCAAGGGCTCAAACGGCATTTCCCATTCAGAGCCTGACAAGGACGCTTCTGTTTCTGCCACGTTCAAGGATGCCCACGGCGTTACCGCCTGCTACGTTGACGGTTTCTGCAAGGGTGGCTTCGATTTTGAAAGCGGCATTTCGTTAAAGTACCTCCAGCAGGATACAAACGTTGAGTACCTTGCAGTACATCTGTATTCACCCTTCTGGTGCAAGCCCGCTTTTGGCAATATTTTTTCAGACATCCCCAAGCGTACTCAGCAGCTCATCATCAAAAAGGACGATATATATCACTGCTATACCCCTGTATGCGCAGATACGTACAGAACGTTTATTAGAGGCTGTGAGGGTGGACTTGAGTTTTACACATCCACAAACTGCGACTACATCAGCGAGTGTAATAACCAGCTGGCATTTGTTTACGCCGCAGGCAATGACCCCTTTGAGGTTGC
>JAGBHJ010000106.1 GCA_017935525.1 Clostridia bacterium
AAAGAGAGATAAGGTAGAGAATATGAACGAAGATTTTGCAAAGCGCTTGGTCAAGCTTCGTAAGGAAGCGGGAATAAATCAAAAACAGCTGGGTGCTCTTATAGGAGTCAGCGACAGAGCGGTGTCAAAATGGGAGTGCGGACTGTCCCGCCCCAGCCTTGATGCCTGCTATGCACTGTCCAGAATATTCAAGGTGCCCCTTGACGAGCTTATTGCCAATAAGTCTGCAAGCCTTCCACAGAATACTAAAAAGAAGGTGGGAATGGCGAGCCTCCGTGACCTTTACAGAATAGGTCCCGGTCCCTCCAGCTCCCACACCATTGCGCCTGCCAGAGCATCAAAGCTTTTTCTTGACGCACACCCCGACGCCGACGGCTTCAAGGTGGTGCTCTACGGCTCCCTTGCCAAAACGGGCTACGGTCACGGCACGGAGCACGTTATAAAGGAAAGCTTTGCCTCAAAGCCCCTGACTCTGGAGCTTGACTATCTGACGGTGGATATTGCCCATCCCAATACAATGGATATATCAGCAATAAAAAACGGCAAGGTCACCGATACCTGGCGTGTCTTCAGCACAGGCGGAGGTGCTATTGAGATAGAGGGGAAGGAAGAGGGGGCTGACAAGCCTGTTTATCCCCATTCCTCCTTTGATGAAATTGCCGATTACCTGAAGGAAAACAATATGAGGATACCCGACTACGTTGAAAGGGTAGAGGGCACGGAAATATGGGATTTCCTCAATACGGTGTGGCAGACCATGAAGGAGAGTATTGAGCGCGGGCTGTCCTCGGAGGGGGTTCTGCCCGGCGGACTCGATGTGCACAGAAAAGCAAAGACTCTCTACAAGAGAGGTCACATTGACGAGAGTGCCGAAACCAAGGAAAACAGAATGGTGTGTGCCTACGCCTATGCGGTAAGTGAGGAAAACGCCTCGGGAGGCGTTGTGGTGACCTCCCCTACCTGCGGTGCTTCGGGACTTCTGCCCGCCGTGTTGAGATACCAGCAGATAAAGAGAGGGTTCACCGACAGAGAAATATGCCGTGCACTTGCCTCGGCGGGACTTTTCGGAAATCTTATCAAGACCAACGCCTCCATATCGGGTGCTGAGTGCGGATGTCAGGCTGAGATAGGCTCTGCCTGCTCAATGGCGGCAGCGGCGCTTGCCGAGCTTTTCGATATGGAGCTGGAGCAGATAGAGTACGCCGCAGAGGTGGCGATGGAGCACCATCTGGGTCTTACCTGCGATCCCATCAGAGGACTTGTGCAGATACCCTGCATCGAGCGTAACGCCGTTGGCGCAATGCGTGCCATCCAGGCGGTAAATCTTGCAAACTTCCTGTCGGACACCAGAAAGATATCCTTTGATCTGGTGATACAGACCATGTATGAGACGGGTAAGGATATGTCCAAAATATACCGTGAGACGGCAGAGGGCGGACTTGCGAAGCTTTATCAATAATAAGCAAATAGAAAGAAATTCGTAAAAAAGACGAATTTCTTTTTCTTATTTTGGACTAAACGGAGAAAAATCACTAAAATGGTTTATTTCCTTGACAAAAGACTTTTTCGGTGCTATGATATTATCGATAATAATATGGAATCGTTGTGTCGTGAAGTGATTTTTTCGACGCAAATCAAAAAAGATCCGAGGTCTTATATTGTATGCGGAAAAGTAGAAAAGTTTTTTTACTGAAGCTGGCATTGATGGAGACGGACGTTGTTATTGCGGTGCTGTCACTGCTTGGAACACTGTGGCTTTCAGCAGGCTTTAACGTAAAAGGAATACCGCTGTACACCTTATGCTTTATACCCATCTGCTTTATACTCTTACCCATAACCGAATATTTTTTCAAAGTAAACCGTATATCCTGGAGACACGCAGGCTACCATGACGTTACGAAACTGGGCACTGCCGTTATTATCGGCGTATCGCTTTCACTTTTTCTTACCTTCATCGTTGCCGACGGCAAGCCTACCTTTGAATGGAATGGCGTTATCTGCACGCTGTTGCTCAGCCTTGTTGTATCATCTGTTGCCAGAATGCTTTTGCGTGATCTTCTGATAAAGCAAAGCAGAAGCAGGGGAATGGAGAAGCTTACCCGAAACGGTGAAATAGCGGATTACGGCAGATCCATAATAATCGGTGCGGGAGTAGCGGGAGAGAGACTGCTCAGAGCCTTTTTTTTGGATGCTAATTTTGCAAAAAGCGAGGTAGTGGGCATTATAGACGATGACCACGAAAAGCACAATTCTCTCATCAGAGGAGTTAACGTCCTGGGCGGAAGGGACGTTATCCCCGAGGTAGTTAAGGAAAAGAACGTAAAAACCATATTCTTTGCAATTCCCACAGCAACCGGCGACCAGCGCCGTGACATTCTCAGAATTTGCTCGGAGACGGGCTGTGACGTGCGTATCCTTCCGGGTCTGGACGAGTGCTTTGACCTGACGGATGCCGTAAGAAATATACGAAAGGTAAACATTTGTGACCTTCTTGGCAGAGATACCGTTCAGTTTGACGTTGACAAGGTGTGCGGCTACGTCAAGGATAAGACTGTAATGGTTACCGGCGGCGGAGGCTCTATCGGAAGTGAGCTTTGCCGTCAGCTGGCAACACATATGCCTAAAAAGCTTATTATTTTCGATATTTACGAGAACAGCGCCTACGATATTCTCAACGAGCTCAAGCGTAACTACCCCCAGCTTGACGTGATCGCTCTCATCGGCTCTGTAAGAGACGAGGAAAGACTCAACTCGGTTTTTGAGCAATACCGTCCCGAGGTGGTATATCATGCGGCGGCGCACAAGCACG
>JAGBHJ010000107.1 GCA_017935525.1 Clostridia bacterium
AAGGATGGGTCGTCGAGGGCGCCGACTCCTACCAATGAAATGTTACCGCATATTGTTTCTACGTTCAAACGTTTTTGCAATAAAGAAATTGGATACAACATTTTTCAGCGCGGATATATAGAGCATATTGTTCGCGACAGTGAGGATTACGAAACAAGAGCCAAATATATTTACGAAAACCCTATACGTTGGTACTACAACGGATTACATGGGGATGAATAGGAGTTTAACAAGAAAAAATTATGGATACTTTGTCTTATATACAAATGGTTAATGAAAATGATATAGCGATTCCGGACCTTAAAGCAATATATCAACTTCCGGAAGTTTCGAGATATCTTAGCATTAGCGATAATTATTTTTGCTATGTCACTAAGACCCCCGGTGTATATTTTTACAAGGTGTTCAATAAGGACGAAATGATTGGTGCAATTCATCTTGAACTTAACGAGAATTTGCTTTATATGGCTATTCTGATATTCCCAAAATTTCAAAGAAAGGGATTTGCAACAAAAGTAATTGAAGATATCCAAGATGATATTTTCAAACTTTACTATAATAGAATTGAAATCTCTATTGATGAAACAAACAGTGCATCGTTAAAATTATTTGAAAACGCAGGATTCACACGAACATCGAAGGATGATGAGTTAATAAATCTTGTTTATCAAAAATAAATAGACAAATTCCACCTCGTAGAATAGCGAACGCCGACAGATTTATAGAAACTGTCGGCGATAATTATTTATTTTATGAAATATCCTCGATGAGACTTGAGATGTATTCCTTTGGCGTGACGCCGATCTCCTGCTTGAATACCTTGGAAAAATACAACGCGTCGGAAAAGCCCGACATTATAGCCACGTTTTTTACGCTGAGCATACCCTGCTCAAACAGAAAAATGGAGTGCTTTATCCTTAAGCTCCGCAGGTAGGCGGTGTAGGGGATACCTTTTTTTCTGACAAATTGGTGGGAGAGGTATTTTGCGTCATACCCAAGGTCAACAGCCATCCCCGCAAGGGAAAGGTACGGGTCGGTGTAATTGTCTGCGGTGTAGGTCATTATTTTTGACACTACGTCGGTTTTGTCATCCACGGGCAGGGAATCGATGTGGGCAAAGGTGTACAACAGCACCGCCTCGGAAAAAAGGTCAAGGTTACCGTTGTCTGATTTTTTCAGGCATTCCATCCAAAAGTCTGCCATACCCTCGGGGGCGGGGATAACTCTTTCCTCTCGGAGCATACCCATGCGCTCTATCAATTCGTCGGCACGCCTGCCAAGATATGCAATGTAGGAGTATTCCAGACTGTTTTCTCCGCAAACGGAAAAAACGTCCCCCTTGCAAATCGAAAAAAGGTCCCCGGGCTGTATTACAGAGGCATCGCCGTTTATTGTCACCGTGCCGGTGCCATTTGTGACTATGCCCAATATGTGGTGCTCGCTGGTGGTGCTGTCCTTCATGATGTCGGTGGTTTCGTAAATGAATTTGTGACAAACAAGGTCACTGGATTGCATTATGCTGTATTTGCAGATGTTGTTGTTCATGGTATTTCCTTATTGCTGATGATGTAGATATTATACTACAAAACGCCATATAAATCAAGAAAATTTGCATATAAATATAGATTATTTCTATTTTATTATGCAGGGAATTATGTTACAATATCCAAAATGATAAAGATCGGCAGCTTGCCGAGGGAGGATAAAATGAAAAAATTAAGAGTTGGAATATTGGGGCTTGGCAGATGCGGAGCATTTATCAAGAGCTTGTATCTGAATGATGCGGAATTTGTTGCCACCTGCGAGACCAAGGCAGAAATGAACTACGGACTTAAGGAGCTTTACGGCGAGGATTTTGGCTTCTACACAGATTTTGAGGAATTCCTCAAGCACCCGGGTGGCATGGACGTTGTTATTATAGGCAACTTCTTCCACGAGCACGCACATTACGCTATCCGTTGCCTTGAGGAAGGTATCAACGTTATCAGTGAATGTCTGGCAAACGCCACTATGGCAGAGGGCGTGGCGCTTGTCCGTGCGGCAGAAAAGAGCAAGGCTATGTATATACTGGGCGAGAATTATCAGTATTCAACAGAATGCCTTGAAATGAAGCGAATTTATGACGAAGGCACAATGGGTAAGGTTTTGTTTGCAGAGGGCGAATACAACCACGGCCTGATTTCAAGCAAAGAAGAAGCTGATAAAACACGTACCATGTATTTGAGAAGCTTTGAAGAGCATTGGAGAAATCATCTCCCCAGAACGTATTACGTACAGCATTCCCTTGCGCCGTTGATGTTTGTAACAGGCTCAAGACCTGTAAGGATATCTGCTATGGCGGCTTATAATGTAAACGGTACGACGGGTGACAAGATGATAGGACCCAACGTAAAGGATCGTGCGGCAATTATGATCACGCAGAATGATGACGGCTCCGTATTCAGAGTAACGGGCTGCTCAGGTTGGGGCTCAGGTGACAATACTTACAGAGTCTGCTGCGAAAAGGGTCAGCTTGAGATCATGAGGGATGACGAAAGCTTGCTGGTTAATTACGACGAGAATTACGTTCCTTCCGGCAAGGAAAGAAAAACTCGTTACATACCCGAACCCGACCCGACGGAAGCAGAGCTTATTGAAAAGGCGGGCGGCGGCCACGGCGGATCCGATTACAGAGTGATCGTTGAGGCGCTCAAGCACATCCGTTCAGGCGTTCAGCATCCTTTGGACGTTTATTTTGCAACGACGCTCTCATCCGTTGCGATCCTTGGTCACAGAAGCGTGCTGAATAATGGTCAGCCCTACGATATTCCCGATTTTACAAAGGAAGAAGACAGACTTAAGTACGAAAACGACTACGAAACACCTTTCTACGGAACGGATGGCTCAAAGCCTACGATTCCCTGCTCAAAGAACTGATATTGAGGGAAAAGGAGAGATACTATGAAAAAATTAAGAGTTGGAATATTGGGTCTTGGAAGATGCGGTGCATTCATAAAAAGCTTATACCTTAACGATGCGGTATTTGTTGCAACCTGCGAGACCAATGAGGAACTGAACTACGGCCTTAAGGAGCTTTACGGCGACGACTTTGGCTTCTACACGGATTTTGAGGAATTCTTGAAGCACCCGGGCGGCATGGACGTTGTTATTATAGGCAATTTCTTCCATGAGCACGCATATTACGCCATCCGTTGTCTGGAGGAGGGCATCCACGTTATAAGCGAATGCCTGTCAAATGCCACCATGGCAGAGGGCGTGGCTCTTGTCCGTGCGGCAGAAAAGAGCAAGGCAATGTATATACTGGGCGAGAATTACCAGTACGGCACCTCTTGTCTGGAAATGGCAAGAGTTTATAAGGAAGGCTCCTTGGGTAAGGTGCTTTTTGCAGAGGGTGAATATAACCACCCGTGGCTGGGTAGCTTAGAGGCGAGCCGCAACAAAAAGACAAGCGCATACAGGAGCTTTGAAACCCATTGGAGGAATTATTTGCCCAGAACGTATTACGTACAGCATTCGTTGTCACCTTTGATGTATATTACGGGCTCCACACCTCGCACAGTAACTGCTTTTGCTGCGAATAACTGTGACGCTACAACGGGCGATCTTATGATAGGCCCCAACGTAAAGGACAGAGCAGCCATAATTCTGTGCAAGAATGACGACGGCTCAGTATTCAGATTAACAGGCTGCGCATCCTTTGGCGCAAGCGACCATGTATACAGAATATGCGGTGATATCGGCCAGATCGAAAATATAAGAGGTATGGAGCACAAGATATTGCTGAGATACGAAAACGGATGGGCACCAAAGGGCATGGAGAGCGTGCAGATGTATGAGCCTCAGATCGACCCTGTGGAAGCGGAGCTGATAGAAAAAGCAGGCGGTGGTCATGACGGTGCGGATTACAGATTGATAGTGGAAGCATTTAAGGCAATAAGAGAGGGCAAGCAGCATACGTTGGACGTTTACTTTGCTACAACGATGTCTTCCGTGGCAATACAGTCCCACAGAAGCCTTTTGGCAGGGGGCGTGCCCATGGAGATACCCGATTTCCGCAAGGAAGAGGACAGAATAAAGTACGAAAACGACCACGACACTCCTTTTTATGGGTCTGACGGCAGTAAGCCCACAATGCCCTGCTCATCGTACTGATAAATACAGAAAGGACGGTTTATATGAAAAAATTAAGAGTTGGAATATTGGGGCTTGGTAGAGCAGGCGCATTTATCAAGAGCTTGTATCTGAACGATGCGGTGTTTGTTGCCACATGCGAGACCCAGGCGGAAATGAATTACGGCCTTAAGGAGCTTTACGGCGAGGATTTTGGCTTCTATACGGATTTTGAAGAGTTCTTGAAGCATCCGGGCGGCTTGGACGTGGTTATTTTGGGCAACTTCTTCCACGAACACGCACATTACGCCATCCGCTGTCTGGAGGAGGGCATCCACGTAATAAGCGAGTGCCTGTCAAATGCCACTATGGCAGAGGGTGTGGCGCTTGTCCGTGCGGCAGAAAAAAGTAAGGCTATGTATATTTACGGGGAGAATTATCCCTACTATCCCACGTACATTGAGGCGGACAAGGTATACAAGGGAGGTACTCTGGGCAAGGTGCTTTTTGCAGAGAGCGAATACAACCATCCTTTGCTTTTGCCGTTGGCTGAAGCTGAAAAAATGACTACATACTATCTCAGAAAGTTTGAAAAGCATTGGAGAAATTACTTGCCCAGAACTTACTACATCCAGCATTCACTTGCGCCGCTTATGTTTGTGACGGGCTCGACCCCCAAAACGGTTACTGCATTCCCCAGCTATAACGACGGAATGGAAATGGGCGACCAGCTTACGGGTCCAAATGTAAAGGACAGGGCGGCAATCGTGTTGACACAGAACGACGATCACTCCGTATTCCGTGTAACGGGTATGGCATCATTCGGTGCAGAGGATATTTCATTCAGATTCTGCTGTGATAAGGGTCAGATAGAGAATATCAGAGGTATGGACGATCACATTATGCTTCGTTATGATGCTGGTTGTGTACCCGGTAAGGAACCGAAGTATTTCTATAAGCCGGAGATCACACCCGAGGAGGCGGAGCTTGTTAAAAAGGCGGGCGGTGGCCACGAGGGTGCAGACTTCAGAACAATACGGGAGGCGCTTAAGTACATCCGCGAGGGTAAGCAGTACCCCATGGACGTTTACTTTGCAACAACAGTATCTTCCGTTGCTATTCAGGCTCACAGAAGTGTTATTGCAGGCGGACAACCCTTTGAAATTCCGGATTTCCACGATGAGGAAGTTCGTAAAAAGTACGAAAACGACCACGATACACCCTTCTGGGGTTCTGATGGCAGCGCTCCCACGATGCCCTGCTCATCACATTAAAGAGGTAAGATTATGGACAAAAATACAAATTTGAGAGTTGGCCTTGTGGGTCTTGGCAGAGCAGGTGCATTTATCAAGAGTATGTATTTGAATAATGCGCGTTTTGTTGCGGTTTGCGAAACGCAGGCAGAGATGAACTACGGTTTGACAGAGCTTTACGGTGAGGATTTTGGTTTCTATACTGATTTTGAGGAATTTCTGAAGCATCCCGGTGGCTTGGACGTGGTAATTCTGGGCAATTTTTTTCATGAGCATACACACTATTCCATCCGTTGCCTTGAGGAGGGCATCAACGTTATAAGCGAGTGCCTTTCAAATGCTACCATGGCAGAGGGCGTTCAGCTGGTAAGAGCCGCAGAAAAGAGCAAGGCTATGTATATTTGCGGAGAAAACTGCCAGAACTATACCTTCAGCCTGGAGGCAAAGAAGATATACGATTCGGGCGAACTTGGCAAGGTCATATTTGCAGAGGGCGAATACAATCATCCCATACTGCTGCCTATTGAGCAAGCTCAAAAGGAGACGACCATGTACTTAAGAAAGTTTGAGAAGCATTGGAGAAATTTCTTGCCCAGAACGTATTACCTCCAGCATTCTCTTGCACCTCTTATGTATGTTACGGGCTCTCGCCCCGAAAGAGTTGTTGCGTTCCCTGCGTATAACGACGATATGGAGATGGGCGACACACTCACAGGCCCCAACGTTAAGGACCGTGCGGCTATCATCCTCACACAGAATGACGACCACTCCGTATTCAGGATCACGGGTATGGCGTCCTTTGGTGCTCACGAAACTACTTACAGATTCTGTTGCGACAAGGGTCAGGTTGAGGTGCTGAGAGGTATGGATGCGGACAACGTTATGCTCAGATATGACGGTACCTGCATACCCGAGGGCAAACAGGCAACGACCTACTATGTTCCCGAGGTATCCGCAGAGGATAAGGAGCTTTTTGAAAAGTCGGGAGAGGGCCACGGCGGCGCAGACTTCAGAACGATAAGAGAAGCGTTTAATTATATCCGTGCAGGTGTTCAGCATCCCTTGGACGTTTATTTTGCAACGACTATGTCGTCCGTTGCTATTCAGGCGCACAGAAGTGTTCTGTCAGGCGGACAACCCTTTGAGATCCCCGATTTCAGAAAGGAAGAAGACAGGATCAAGTACGAAAACGACTACGACACACCCTTCTGGGGTACTGACGGCAGCGAGCCCACGATGCCCTGCTCATCCCACTGATGCGGTAAAAAACAAGACTTGCGTTGCTCATATCAAGAGCTTCGCAAGTCTTTTCTTTTTGTGTCAATCAGTCACGATGAATTTTTTCTTCCCTTTTTTGTTCCTTGGATACTCACGGAATCGGATAACGTATTCTATGTTGACTACCTCAAGGGTATTGTCCTCCAGCTCCAGCAGCAGGGCGTCGTTGGTGACCTGCTTTAACACGCCGTCGAATTCATTCTCATCGATGGTATATACGTAAACGTCTTTTCCTATAAACTGTTTTGCAAGATCTATCATTTTGTTTGTATCCTTTCTGTTGTGTCCCGCTATTGAGATCGAAATGCCGCGACGAACGAGTTTTTTGATTTTTTCTTTTTTCTTGTTACCGTATATTATTAAAAACAATAATACGTATGGGATAAAATTATAGCTCATAGCGCTCCTTTACTTTGGGATCATTTGCCCCTTTTGACTACCGCAACAATACCTGCCGCTATCTGGATGACGGAAAGCAATATTGCAATGGAAAGGGGGATGATACCCAACATATTGTTGCCATCGGCTATCAATACCACACCCCATATTGCAAGGGCTATTACACCCAGCACCACCGTAATGGCGATTGCTGTGGCAAGCCTTTTCTGCTTTTTGCCACATTCCTCGGGGATGATCCACGTCATAAGCTCAAGGTACAGCTCCAAAAGAATTTCCAGCACGAGCTCCATATCATACCTCTGTCGGTCTTATTCAACACTATTGACTATATTGTCCATTTCTGCCTTGAGGGCTTCGATATTTTTGCTTGCCAGCTCTCTTTGTGCGTTGGCGGAGAAGAAGTACAGCTTTATCTTGGGCTCCGTGCCTGAAGGACGGATGATGACCTTTGTGTCGTTATCCATCTGGAATGAAAGCACGTTGGAGTTGGGGATACCTGTGGGTGCGACCTCGCCTGTCAGCTTGTTTGTTACCTCGCCACTCTTGTAGTCTGCAAAGGAAACTACCTTTGCGCCTGCCAAAGCTTCAAAGCCTGCTGTACGCAGATGCTCCATAATGGCGCCCATCTTTATCATACCTGCCTGTCCCTCAAATTCGTAGGACACTACCTGCTCAATGGAGAAGCCGTACTTTTCGTAAAGCTCCAGCAATGCCTCGTACACCGTCATGCCCTTGGATGCGTAGTACGCCGCCATCTCGCATATAAGCACTGTGGCAATGACTGCGTCCTTGTCACGCACAAACGTGCCTGCCAGGTAGCCGTAGCTTTCCTCAAAGCCCAGAATAAACTGCTTGCCTATAAGCTCAAACTGCGCTATCTTGTCAGCAATAAACTTAAAGCCCGTAAGCACCTGCACAGTCTGGCATCCGTAGGAGTCAGCGATCTTGTCAACCATTACGCTGGAAACGATGGACTTGACAAATGCGGCGTCTGCCTGCAGAGTGCCGTTTGCCTTTCTCTGCATCAGCGCATAGTTCAAAAGCAGGGCGCCCATCTGGTTACCTGTAAGGTGGTAGTATTCGCCGTTGTATTTGGATACCACGCCTATTCTGTCGGCATCGGGGTCAGTTGCGATAAGCAACGTAGCGCCGCTGTTGTCGGCATAGGTCTTTGCAATGTCGAACGCTTCCTTAAACTCGGGATTGGGGTTCTTTAAGCCGGGGAAGTCGCCGTTGGGCATCTGTTGCTCACGCACTACCTCAAAGTCAAAGCCCAGCTTTGAGAGCATCGTACATACGGGCACATTGCCGCAACCAAAGAGAGGGGAATATACTATCTTTATCTTGTTCTTATTCTCCTTTATTACGTTACGGTCGATAATGGTGGTCTCCACCAGCTCGTAGTACGTTTTCATAAGGTTTTCGGGCACGTCTCTAAAAAGGTCAGCCTTTCTTGCCTCGTTGATATCCATTGTGGGTATGCTGAACAAATCTGTGATCTTGTCAACCTCCTGAGTGATAAGCTTGCAGGGCTCCGGCATTATCTGTGCGCCGTCGTTGCCGTAAAGCTTGTAGCCGTTATACTTGGAGGGGTTGTGGGATGCGGTGATCATAACGCCTGCATCAGCATTGAGGTATCTTACCGCAAACGAAAGCACGGGAGTGGGCTGCAGAGTATTAAACGTGTACGTTATAACGCCCTGGGAATTAAGTATGGATGCGGTGGAAAGCGCAAACTCCTTTGACATATGGCGGGAGTCGTACGCAATGGCAACCACGCTCTTGCGGTCCGTATTCAGCTTATTGAGATAGTTTGCAATGCCGTAGGTTACCTTGCCGACAGTCAGAACGTTCATTCTGTTGATGCCTGCACCTATAACTCCGCGCAGACCTGCTGTACCGAATTCCAGCTCACGGTAAAACCTGTCGTTGATCTGTTCGCTGTCGCCCTCTACTGACTTAAGCTCGTCATAGAGGTAAGAAAGCTCCTTGTTGGCGGATGTTTTTTCCATCCAGAGCTTATAAAGATTGTTAATTTCCATTTATTTTGTCCCTCTCGGTAAAATCGTGTATTATTTTTTGCGGGGCGGAATAATACGCACACCACATATATATTATACTACAAAAGTCACAAAATTACAAACACTTTTGCGAGGGACGAGGCAAATTGAGCGTAGAATGAGGGCAGTCTTCCTTCTTTACAAAAAGTTTAT
>JAGBHJ010000108.1 GCA_017935525.1 Clostridia bacterium
GGCGGGCGTTCAAAGAACGCCCCTACGGATATATAGACGTTAAATTTGACAAAGGTATTTTGATGTCGCCCGTGGGAAATGGTTTTGGACCGTCGGAGACGCCATCCCTACAAAATCCGTTCAGGTAGCAAAACAATACCTGTTGGTGGGCAAAAGCAACGTGATGGGCAAAACGGGTTTACAGAAATGACAACGAGTGATAGAATATTGGCATAGTATCGGCGGGGAAAGCCGTGCAACGGATCATTGCTTGACTTGTGGTGGCGATGTGATAAAATAATAGCATGGTTTGGAGAGCGTTGTAAAAAGACGGGAATGTCTTGGAAAAATATTGAAAAAGTTTTTCGAGTGCGCAGGGGGATATTACATGTGATGCTGAATTTTGCGGAAATAACCGCAAATTCAATTTTTGGTTGAGTTGGCGGTTGATGAAAATTCAATTACTAATTGATTGACAAATCGTGGATATATGATAAAATTATATGCGTAACGACGGGGATGGGTCCGGACGTCCCTGCCGCTTACGCAAAGAAGATAAAGAAAGGATCAGAATATGGAATTAAAAGCAAAGAAGTATAACCTGTGGGATATGTTTGTGCTGATGTTTAAGGCGTCGCCCGTGTGGACATCGTTGTACGTGCTTATACAGCTGTTGGAGGCGTTGATGCCGACCATATCCATATTTACCACGGCAGGCTTTGTGGATACAGCCATTGCAGTGCTGAACGGTACTAACGAATATAACGATATATTTTTGCCCCTTGGCGTAATCATCGGTATGTTTGTGGTGGAAAGGCTCATATGGGTAGGCGACTGGATAATCGACGTACAGCTGCGGGCAAAAACGGAGCTGAAATTCAGCGAAATGTTCCTGAACAAAAGGGCAAAGCTGAAGTACCACTATATTGAGGATAGCCAGATACATGACCTTATCACAAGAGTAGGTGGCGCGGATCAGATAGCAAACCGCGGCAGACGCCTTACGTGGTGGGTATATTGGGTGGTAAATATTATTACAACCCTCTCCGTTGTGTTTGCCTACGTTTGGTGGAGTGGCATAGTTGCTATAGTGGTGGCAATACCTGCTGTTGTGATAGCTGTTAAAAACGGTCTGGAAAAGTACAAGACCTTTTCCGACACGGAGCATATCAACCGTTACGCCAACGTATATCAATCCATGCTTGGAGCAAAGGATTTTTTGGAGGAAAAGACCACCTTTGGCTACACAAAATACGCCATAGAGCGTTGGTTGGACAAAAAGACCCAGGTTGACGACATCAATCTTAAGACCACCATGCGTACCAGCTGGCGAGAAAACATCGTTACTTGCCTGGCGTGGGTGATGTGGGGCGCCATCGTTATATCATTGGTGCCTGCAGTGGAGGCAGGCATGCTGACAGCGGGTATGTTTATCGGTATTGCCAACGGCGTAATGTCCCTGGTAAACATCGTGGCGTGGAACATAAGCTGGCAGGTGGACTGGGCTGTGCAGGCAATAAAGCATCTGAAGGATCTGACTGAGTTTTCCATGCTGGAGGACCAGGAGGGTGCGTTAGATCTGCCTTGTGACATGAGCGGCACGGGAATTGACAGCATCGAGTTCAGGGACGTAAGCTTTAAGTACCCCAAAACGGATAGGTACATATTAAAGAATTGCTCATTTACCATCAAAGGCAACGAGCATTACGCCTTTGTGGGCATCAACGGCGCAGGTAAGACCACCATCACAAAGCTGCTGACGGGTCTGTACGACAATTATGAGGGTAAGATATTTATCAACGGCAAGAATTTGCGTGACTATAAGCTTGCCGAGTTGAAGGGACTTTTCTCCATAGTTTACCAGGACTCTGCAAAATATCAGATAGAATTCAAGGACAATATCAAGCTGGGCGACACCACAAAGGATGACGACGAGGCTATGATGAAGGCAGTCCACGACATCGGGCTGGACGAGGCGCTTTCCAAGCTGCACAGTGGCGTGGATACCCCCTTGGGCAAGGTGTCTGAAAACGGTGTGGACCTTTCGGGCGGTGAGTGGCAGAGGGTTGCCATTGCAAGAACTCTGTACAGCGACGCTCCCATGACTATATTGGATGAGCCCACTGCTGCCCTTGACCCCATTGCTGAAAGCGGAATTTACGAAATGTTCCGCGACGTCACAAGGGACAGGTCTGCAATATTCATCACTCACAGGCTTGGCGCAGCAAAGATAGCTGACAAGATACTGGTGGTGGACGACGGCAGGATAGTTGAATTCGGCAGTCACAAGGAGCTTATGGAGAAAAACGGCTTGTATGCCGAAATGTTTAACACGCAGAAAGGATGGTACGAAGCATGAAGTCAAAGTACGAAAAGAAAAAGGTTGGTCTGCTGAAGGCTACCAGAGTGCTCGTGCCCGAGTTTATAAAGCCTGCGCCGTGGCTCTTTTTGTTGAGCTGTATGGTTTTCTTTGTGCAGGGCGTGGTAGAGGCTTTGCAGGTGTACGTAATGGAGGACCTGTTTGCAGGAGTCAATGAGCTTTTTGAGGGCGGAGCAACTATGCTGCACATTATAATCAGCGCGTTGATATATGCTCTTTCCATGATAGTGATACAGCTGGTTGGTCAGCTGGCAAATTGGGCGGATACAAAGCTCAACAATACCAGCTACAATGCCAGAAAGGCAAAGATGCAGCAGAAAATGTCAAGGCTGGAGCCAATACTCTTTGAGGATACTGATATTCTTGACGACATAGAAAAGGCAAAGAACGGACTGGAAACGGTTCAGCAGTACGTTACTGTGTTAAAGTCCGTGTTCTTGAATATTTTGCCCTATCTTGCCATAGTGTCATACTACCTTATTGTAAGAGAGCCTCTTTTGATGCTGCTTTTGGTGGTAATATTTCTGCCCACCATGTTCCAGCAGTACATGATCAAAAAGCTCTACGGTGACAAGGAGCAGAAGTCTGCCCCCATCCGCCGTAAGCAGAGCCACTACAACGAATGTATAACGTCCCAGATGTATTACAAGGAGACCAGAATGCTGGGCGCGTATAAGTTCTTTGTAAACGGGTACAGAATGCTGTTGAAAAAGATAATCAAGATAGATATAGAAACGGGCACGAAGACGGAGCTGCTCTACTCCCTTACATCATTTATCAGTATGCTGGGCAGAGTGGGCGTGCTGTATCTGCTGTTTGTATTCCTTATGGACGGCAGAATAAACGTGGCGGAGTTTTCTGCAATATATCTTTCGGTAGGCAATATTGAGGGCAGATTGCACAATTTGTTCTACAATTCGTTCAGCAACGTGTCCCAGCAGCTGCCGCTGATGGAAAACTACATCCGATTTCTTGAGCTTCCGGAATATCAGGGAGTGGATGTGGAGCTTCCCGCAAAGTGCGACATCGTTGTGGACAACATCAAGTTCCAGTACCCCAACCAGGAGGGTAACGCTCTTGACGGCGTAAGCTTTGACGTTAAGTATGGGCAAACAGTTGCCATCGTAGGCGAAAACGGCAGCGGAAAGTCCACTCTGACAAAGCTTTTGATAGGCTACTACAAGCCCGACGAGGGCACTGTCAAGTTCAACGGCGTTGCCACCTCGGACATGACCTTTGCTTCCGTTGCAAAGCACGTTTCCGCTGTATATCAGAGGTATCCGCACTATGCGTTGAGCCTGCGGGAAAATCTTTTGTTGGGTCAGACGGATAAGGTGCCGGATGAGGAGAAAATGAGGAATGCCTGCGGAATGTCGGGCTTTGCTCCGGAGGATCCGTGGTTGCCCAAGGGCTTTGACACCATGCTCTCCCGTGAGTTTGACGACGGCGTGGGACTTTCCGGTGGACAGGTGCAGAGGATAGCTATTGCCAGAGCGTTCTACCGCGAAAGCAGCATCATAGTTTTGGATGAGCCCACGGCGGCAATAGACCCCATCGAGGAGGCAAAGATATACCACAGATTTGCCGAGCTTTCCAAGGATAAGACGTCATTTATCGTCACACACAGACTGGCATCGGTAAAGATTGCCGACAAGATAGTGATGATGAAGAACGGCAAGGCGGTGGAGGTAGGTACCCACGAGGATCTGATGGCGTTGAATGGAGAGTACAGAAAAATGTACGATTCCCAGCGACAGTGGTACGAAACCGAGGGCGAGGCAAAGCCCGCGGCAGAAAATATGGAAGCAGAAATGGCGTGATAAGCCATCAGGGAGCGATCCCGTGCGAGATTTACCCCATTCCGACGACGGTGTTGTCGGGGTGGGGTTTTATTTTTGCACCTCCTTGGGCGAGGTGGCGTAGTAGAAAACGGTTTTGGATCGGCGGGACGCCGGTGCAGCACACAGCAACAAAAAACTCCCTTCGGGCACTGCCGTGCCGAAAGGGAGCTTTCACCGCGAAACATATTGCGGTATTATATGTAATTCAAGGTCAAGGTGCTGTTTTCCAGATCTACCGTATTTTCTGCCACCAATGCCTCACTCTGTATCGTAAACAACCCCTTGTTGTTGGTGTGGGGCACAAACAGGGGATGCGCGGATGAGGTCACGTCGATACGGAGTTTTTCTCCCTCGTGTATCATAAACGCGCCCTTGTCCATCAAAAGCTCTACGTCAACGTATGTATTGGGCTTATAATCGTCGCAAAAATCAGAAATCTTGATTATACTGTCCCTCAGCGCAACGTCACCCGACT
Source organism: Clostridia bacterium (assembly GCA_017935525.1). GTDB lineage: Bacteria > Bacillota > Clostridia > HGM11327 > HGM11327 > SIG351. The sequence goes on from JAGBHJ010000108.1 coordinate 4,676, forward strand.
CTTTTGTAATACCTATCCTTACGTAAAAGGCGGTATCCTCTCGGTTGCTCTTGACACGCAGCTTGACGCTCATGCTGCCTCTCACGTGAATGTCATTCTTGAATGCATCGGTATAACAGGTGATAACGTCTTTGCGCTGATACGGTTGAGGCATAAGCCTTGAGCTGCTAAAACCACTTGTCAAGCCGCCGCTGTATTCGGCAGGGTCTTGTGGGTCGTATAGGTAGTTGGACTCTCCCTCGCCCAAAACAAGGACGGTCTCGGCCTTTTGAGCCTCATAGCCCTCGCTATACCATTTGTCGCCAAACAGCTCGTAGTATGTTATCTTCCCCAAGGGTGCTACCTGCTCCTTGTTGTGCCTAATTCGATCAAACCACTCCGGCTCAAAATCCCCTATGCGGTCAGATATGCCACCACTGGGGCAGAAGAAAGGTTCTTCATAAGCTTCGCCGCTATGCCCGTATGGATGTATTACAAACGCACATTTCTCCTTGACATCGGGTTTTATGCTGTCCCACATATGGTGACTGCCCTTGCAGAATATGTCAAAAAAGCCCGTTACAACAAGCATCGGCACGTTACATTCCACTACTGCCGACCGTTGATGCTTTCCACCCATGTCCGTATCCCAGAATGGGTCATCCTTGTTCGGATGCATGAGGTATTCATCCAGACTCTTTGACGGCTCACCAAACATGACCGTACTCATTTTTGTCATGGGCAACGTCAGATAAACGTCGTTTGACCTGTTTCTGTTCAGCTCGGTCTTGCTCTTGTATCTATCGATGTACCAGCAGCCGTGAAGTCCGGAGCGATAAAATCCGTTAAGATAAATAAAATTATACAGCTCGCAATCCGTGGTATTAAGAGAAACGCCCTTGATGTCGTCAGCAAAGGGTGCGGTGGAGATCGTAGTCCATCCGCAGTAGCTGCCGCCGGAAAGGAATATCTCGCCGTTGTAGAAATCCTGCGTTCTTATCCACTCCTGCAAAGCAATCCCGTCCTCTCTTTCGTAAATAAACGCATCTGAATCCCCTGTACTTTTGCCCGTGCCTCTGCAATGCTGAAGAATGAATACAAATCCCTTTTTGACAAAGGATTTATGCTCCTCATACGCCTGTGCCATTGCCTCGCCGTCGCTCATGGGGATGTAGTGTGCCTCGTACGGCGACCTCAATATCACAGTAGGAAATTTACCCTGCGCCTCGGGGCGTACCACAATGGTGCACAGTACGTTATCGCCTGCAGGAAGATAGTGAATGCTTGTAGTAGTTGACATAATGACCTCCGGTAGTCTATTTGAGGATATTATAGCATTTTATACGTGCGGTGTCAAGAGCGACGGTATAGTTTTGATCGTAAGCGACATCAAAATACCTTTGTCAAATTTAACGTCTATATATCCGTAGGGGCGTTCTTTGAACGCCCGCC
>JAGBHJ010000109.1 GCA_017935525.1 Clostridia bacterium
ACGGATGCGGAGGATCAGCGTCAAAGCCGTATTTTTATTACAGAAAAGGGCAGGGAATGCAACGAAATATGCCATTCCAACCTTATCAACGCAGAAAAGCTGACGCTTTTGGGCGTAACTCCCGAGGAGGAGGCTTTTTTGAAGAAATGCCTCACAAAAATGAAAATGAATCTTATCGAAAGCACGGAGAACGATAAATAATCATTCCCCATGCCAAAGGGTCTTTACAAATGCTTATATATTTTATTATTTTTGCCCTGTTCTTATTGATCGCCATCGGTGATAAGCTTTACCGCAAGCCGTTGCCCTTTAATAAGAATTTGGTTTTTTCAATAGGTTGCTTTACTGCGGTATTCCTGCTGATGGCATTGCGTCACCCCGTTATGGGCGCGGACCTCGGCTATGGCGACGATTCCAGCGGTTACATCTTTGCATTCCAAAAGTTTGCGGGTATGTCCTGGAAGGAGCTTTGGCAGGGCAGCTTTCAGAATTACGAAAAGGGGTACATGGTATTCAGCAAGCTGGTGGCTACAGTATTCCCCAACACCCAGTTCTTTTTGATCGTGGTCGCCGCGGTGACGTACATCCCCGTATTCTGGCTCATATTCAAAAAAAGCTCCAGCCCCATACTGTCTGCGGCAATATACATGGCTCTGCCCGTATTCTGGGGTTCATTCTCCTCTGTCAGACAGACCGTGGCATTGGGACTTTGCACCGTTTCCGTGCTGTTTATTGACAAAAAGAAGCTTTGGTACGCCATTCCATTTGCGGCGCTGGTGGGTATTGCCGCCACGATACACAAGTCATCCATATTCTTTATACTTGCCTATCCCCTGTGCAAAATAAAGCTCAACAGGATAGCAAGCTATATTTCCGCAGGGCTTTTGCTGGTGCTGTGGCTGGTAAGACTGCCCCTTGCAAGGCTTGCGGTGGATGTTGCAGGGCTTGACATTGCACTGGTTGACAACGGCTCCTACAGACTGTTCTTTATCTATCTGGCAATATACGTTGGGCTTTGCATTTTTGCAGACGACGAGGACAGAGGCTGGTTGAATATGTTCTTTGTGGTGTGCGGCGTACAGATATTGGGCTCAATGATCACAAACGTACAAAGGCTTGCCTGGGGCTACATGATACCGCTGGTATTCCTTATCCCCTCCGCCATCAAGCACTTCCCCAAGCAAAAGCTTCAGCCCTATCTTGAGGTGGCGGCTCTGGCGGCATTCTCTCTGTGGGCGCTTTACGGCTTGTATTCAATGAACGCATGGACTCATTCCGTGCCCTACGTGCCCTTCTGGGAGGAGGTTCCCACGCAGTCCTTGGCAAACGCCATCACAAGCGTGATAATAAGATGACAACAAAAAAGAAGCACTTATGATGATCATAAGTGCTTTTTGTTATATATTACTGTATACCGTCCAGCTTTTCCCTTATCTTTTTCATATCCTCCCAAGCGTCCTTTTTCTTATCCTGATCACGCAGGAGTGCTGACGGATGAAAGGTGGCAATAAAGCTGCATCCCTTTTTCTCGTACCAATTACCTCGGTCACGAGTAATGCGTATATTTCTGTCTATCAGATACCTTGCCGCCGTAGCACCAAGGCAAACAACTATGTCAGGCTTGATGATGGCAAACTGCTTCCGCAAAAACGGCAAGCACGCCTCTGCCTCATCCTCCTCGGGGACTCTGTTTTGCGGAGGTCTGCATTTTACAATATTGGCAATATACACCTTTGATCTGTCCAGCCCTATGGAAAGCAGCATTTTATCCAAAAGCTGACCCGCAGGCCCAACAAAGGGTCTGCCCTGCTTATCCTCCTCTTGCCCGGGGCCCTCACCCACAAACAGTATGCGGCTGTTGACATTACCCTCACCCATAACTGTGTTATTCCTGGTGCGGCAAAGCCTGCATCCCTCACATACGGATATTGCCGTCCCAACGGCATTCATCTGTTCTTCCTTCATAGTGGCTCCTTAAAGCGACCAAGCGCATTTACGTCCTTGCGGAGATCTCCTCGGCAGCTCTTGCCGCCTTTTGCTTTATCCTTTGCAGTGCATTATCTATGGACTTTGGCGTTTTGCCCAAATTCCGGGCGATCTGCTTGTAATCCAGTCCCTCAAGGTACCCGGAAAGCACCAGCACCTCAAAGTCGCTGAGCTTTTCGTTGAGAGTGTCGGAGGCATCGTCTATCTCCTCCTTGCGTATCATGTCGTCAAGAGGATCGGGGGTTTCCGTAGCGTCCAGCTCATCCACAAGGTAATGCTCCGTGCCGTCGGTATCGCCTATCTCCTTGTACAGAGAAACGTAGCTGTTCAGCGGAAGATGCTTTTTTCTGTTGGACGCCTTTACCGCAGAAAGTATCTGTCTGGTAATGCACAGCTCCGCAAAGGTCTTAAAGGACGCCTCCTTTTGAGGCTGATGATCCCTTATGGCTTTTATCAGGCCTATCATGCCCTCCTGCACAAGGTCGTCATTATCTGCACCCGAGGCATAGCACGACCTTGCCCTGAATTTGATGTAATTCTTGAAGCTGTTTACAATAAACTCAATGGCATACACGTTGCCCTCTGCCGCCAGCTTTGCAACCTCGTCCAGCTCCATGGCTTCAAAATCGTGCCTTTTCATCCTTTACTGCTCCTGTAGATCCTCTGCGATTTTCTTCAGCATATCCAGCTTATCCTCGCTGAGGCGTTCAAAAATATGGTTTGGTCTTTCGTCCTTTGCCTCAAAGCGGGTGGATCTGTCCTTTGTGCACCTTGCCACGTCCGCCTTCAGCTCCATGGCAGAAACTATCAATGCGCCCTTGGATGACGCAATGGTCTGCTGGAGATGGTCGGAGGTCGCCACCCACACACGGGACTTTTTTGGTGCCTTTTCCATTATGTCGTTCACCAGACGCTCTATGTAAACGTCGGCGCTTTCGTTCTTTTTTGTATAAACGACCGTCACGTTGCCGTTTTGCTCAATAGTCCGCTTTTGACTGTCGGTTTGGTACGCATCAAACACCACGGTTATGCGGTAACCCGTATAGCCTCTGTAATTGTGCATTATGTCGATCAGCTTATCCCTGGCATTCTCAAATGAATGCTTGTCGTTGCCCTCAAGCAGACCCCAAGTGTTGATTATGTTGTACCCATCGATCAGCAGGTGCTCAACCACGCTGACGAACTACCTCGTACATCATGATCGCCGCGGCAACGGAGGCATTGAGTGAATTGAGTCTGCCCTTTTGCGGTATGGCAAGCACCATATCGCAGGTCTTTTTAATAAGAGGAGTGATGCCCTTGTCCTCACCGCCCACAACAAGCGCCAGCGGGATGTTAAGGTCGCTCTTTGTATATTCCGTGCCGTCCATATCTGCGCAAGCGGTCCAAACTCCCTTTTCCTTTAACTCCTCAAGAGTATTTCTGACGTTGGTCACCTTTGCAATGTGCATATGGTTGACAGCCCCCTCGGAAACTCTGGTTACCGTGGGAGTAATGCCGATGGATCTGTGCTGGGGAAATACCACACCGTGGGCACCCGCACATTCCGCCGTTCTGATGATCGCACCCAGATTGTGGGGAGAGTTGAGGCCGTCACAGATTATGATAAAGGGCTTTTCCCCTCTCTCCTCTGCCAAGGCTATCATATCGTCCACAGTCTTATACTCAATGGGTGTGCACAGCGCAATAACGCCCTGGGCATTGCCACCCTCGGACATTGTTTCCAGCTTGCGCTTGTCGATCTCGCTGACCTGAACGTGCATCGCTCTTGCTTTTTCCACGATATCTCTGTTCATTTCCTTTGCGATATATATCTTCTCTATTGCTCTGCCCGATCTTAAAAGCTCAAATACGGCATTTCTGCCTTCAACAACGGAGCTTTCGTCCCTTGCGGAGATATTCATCCCCTTATCATTTGTTCTATCCATTACTTCCTCCAAGGTTTATTGCCATCATATGCCCAAAACAGCGCTTGCCACCGCAAAATATACCAGCAATGCCAGCGCATCAACAATAGTGGTGATAAAGGGACTTGCCATTACCGCAGGATCAAAGCCTATCTTCTTTGCCACAATGGGCAACGTGGAGCCCACCAGCTTTGCTATAACCACCGCAGTAAACAGTGTTACACATATAACTGCACCGATCTCAAGGCTGATATTTGAGCCGAGGATCATGTTATCCACCACCAATATCTTCAAAAAGTTTACCGCCGCCAGGGTCACACCCATCATCAGCGAAACTCTGAATTCCTTCCACCATATCCTAAAGATGTCCTCCATCCTTATCTCATCCAGCGCCAGACCTCTCACAATGGTGGCTGAAGCCTGACCACCTGCGTTGCCGCCCGTATCCATCAGCATGGGTATAAACGCAGTCAATGCCGGGAATACCGCCAGCGCATCCTCAAAGGAGGATATTATCTTGCCCGTAAAGGTAGCCGATATCATAAGAAGCAGCAGCCACGGTATTCTGTTTTTCCATATCTGCCACACGCTCTGCCTCAGATAGGGCTTATCCGCATGGACGATAGCAGCCATGGTTTCGATATCCTCTGTAACCTCTTTTTCCAATACGTCCATGGCGTCGTCAACGGTTACGATACCCACGAGTCTGTTTTCCCCGTCCACAACGGGCATTGCCAGCAAGCCGTACTTACTGAAGTTCATCGCAACGTCCTCTCGCTTGTCGTGAGTGTGGGCTATGATAGCGTGGGTGTCCATAAGGTCGGATATTATTGCCGATCTGTCGGCGATCAACAGCTGATGCACGGTCACCACGCCCTCAAGTATTCTGAACCTGTCCGTTACGTAGCAGGTATATACGGTCTCCTTGTCGATGGCGGTTTCCTTTATCTTTGCAAAGGCCTCCTCCACAGTCATATCAGCCTTCAGGTCAACAAACTCGATAGTCATAATGCTGCCTGCGCTGTCATCGGGATAATTCAAAAGCTGATTGATATACACTCTTGTGTCAACCGACGTGTTCTTTAACAGACGGCTGACAAGGTTTGCGGGCATCTCACCCAGCATATCCACAGTATCGTCAAGGAACATATCGTCAAGGACCTCTCTGAGCTCCTTATCAGACATTGCCTCCAATATCTGCTGCTGTGCATCAGGCTCCATGTATGAGAAAACGTCTGCGGCGTCGTCCTTATTCAGCAATCTGAACAAACGTATTGCATTCTCCTTTGACACATCGTCAAACAGCTCCGCAATATCAACGTTGTTCATCTCGCTCAGCACTTCCCTTACCTTGCCAAACTGCTTCCCCTCCAAAAGCTCTATTACGTCAAAAACCTCTTCTATTTCTTCCATATTACGCTCCTCCTTGTTTTTTAATATGCCAAAGAGTGCGTTACCTCCTCATAAAGGATGAACGCATTCTTTGTACGGTTGATTACAATAAACCTTCTCGATCGACTGGGTATAGGATCCATAGCGCTCATCTCCTTTTTGAGTAAAATATTTGGTGAAGTATATATCATCACTTACTCCATTGTAAATTATATCACGGTTTTCAAAAAAATACAATAGCCAATTTTCTTCTTTGCAGAAACAAAGTTTTTTCGGATATTTTCCGTAAAAGAAAATACTATATTTGGAATGGGAAAGAGCTTTTCCCCGTTGACTTATATGGTTTTTTCTGTTATAATTAACAATAGAGATAGTTTAGGCATAAGCCTCTCTGTAGCGTAATATAATATGAGGAGCTATGTTACCTCTCCACAATATGAAAGGAAGCCCTGTCGGGCATTCATCATGAAATCCATAATCAAAACCGCAAAGCAATTTGCCATCAACGGCAGTATCGCATCCATCGAGCCCTATGGCAACGGACACATTAACACCACCTTTTTGATAACAACGGACACCGACAGTCAGTATATTCTGCAGAAGATAAATACATCCGTATTTAAGGACCCTTACCAGCTGATGGACAACATCGTAAGGGTAACGACTTACTTAAAAAATCAGGTTGCATCCCGTGGTGGAGATCCTGACCGCGAGGTACTGGGCATAGTGCCCACCGTGGAGGGTGATTCCTACACTGTGCAGGACAATTCCGCATGGCGTCTGCTTACGTTTGTAAAGGACTCCATCACCTTTCAGGTGATAGACGACCCCAAGAATTTTTACTACGCAGGCAAGGCGTTTGGCAATTTTACAAGCCAGCTGGACCAATTCCCTGCGGATACACTTTTTGAAACAATAAAGAATTTCCACAACACCCCCTCCAGATACAAGGACTTTGAGGCTGCTGTGGAGCGCAACGCATCTGGTAAGGCTGCCGACGTCTGCGATGAGATCGAATTCGTCCGCCAAAGAAAGGACTTTTGCTCCCTCTTTACGGATAAGATAAAGGACGGCTCTCTCCCCTTGAGAGTTACCCACAACGACACAAAGCTGAACAACGTGCTTTTTGATAAACACACAAAGCTTCCCGTAGCGGTCATTGACCTCGACACGGTAATGCCCGGACTTTCCCTCTACGACTTTGGTGACGCCATCCGCTTTGGCACAAACCCTGCTGACGAGGACGAAAAGGACCTTTCCAAGGTATTTTGTGATCTTGAGCTTTTTGAAGCATTCACAAGAGGATATCTGGAGGCCTGCGGAAATCTACTTTGCCCTGAGGAGCTTGAAATGCTTCCCTATGCGGGCAAAATGCTCACCTTGGAGTGCGGCATGAGATTTTTGGCTGACCACATTGCAGGGGACGTGTATTTTAAGATACATAGAGAAAACCATAACCTTGACCGTGCAAGAACACAGTTCAAGATGGTAAAGGATATGGAAGAAAAGCACGATCAGCTGACCGAGATCGTACAAAGACTTATAAAAGAGATACTCTGATCTATACGAAAGGACAAATATAATGGCAAAAATTATTATTCCCGGCAGTCTTATGGCTGACATTACCGGCTATGCGCCCCATCTGCCCCTGGCAGGCGAGACCGCATTTGGCGAATTCTTCAAAACAAGCCCCGGCGGCAAGGGCTCCAACCAGATGATCGCCGCACACAAGGCAGGCGGAGAGGCGTACATCATAGGCGCTGTGGGCGGTGACTCCCAGGCAAATATACTTACCGACTTTTACGCCGCAAACAACATCCCCACAAAATACCTCAAGGTAGAAAAGGACGGATGCACAGGCCTCGCATTGATAGAGGTTGATCAGACCACCGCACAAAACAGAATACTGGTTATCCCCGGTGTTAACTCCACGGTAAAGGCTGATGACGTTGCGGCGGCAGAGAAAGACATTGCCGATTGCCACGTTGTGTTGGCACAGCTGGAGATTCCCGATGCTCCCGTTGTAAAGGCGGCAAGCCTTGCAAAGAAGTACGGCAAGCTCTTTATTTTGAACCCTGCTCCTTACAGACCCTTTGACGAGGCGCTCTTGCCCATGATAGACTACATCACCCCCAACGAAACGGAGGCAGAGTATTTGACGGGCGTACATATCGAAACCATAGAGGACGCCGCAAAAGCCGCAAAGGTTCTCCTTTCCAAGGGTATCAAAAACGCCATCATCACATTGGGCTCAAAGGGCGCATTCTTCAGCGACGGAGAAAGGGAGATATTCGTTCCCTCCTTTAAGGTAAACGCTGTTGAAACCACTGGTGCAGGCGATTCATTCAACGGTGCGTTGGCCGTTGCTCTGGGCGAGGGAATGGACATTGAGGATGCAATGCGTTTTGCCAACGCCGCGGCAGGTATTTCCGTCACAAGGTACGGCACGGCGCAGTCCATGGCTTCCAGAGATGAGATCAACGAGTTATTGAGCAAGTAAAAATGTAGCAGTAAATAATAATATCCCGCAGGCCAAAGCAGTCTGCGGGATATTTGTTTTTTCAATAGTGGCACATAAATAAGCATCCCGTATAACATTAGGGGCTTAATCATCCAAAGTCTTGATACTCTGCGGCATCAGTCCTTATCCTTTTTGTCTGCAACAAGGTTGCAAATGCACATTACCACGGGAAACAGTATACCGCCAACGGCAAATATAAGCCAGGACGTATCCCATTGCGTCCAAATAAAGCTCACCACAAGATAAATTGCGGTCAGGACACCCCAGTAGCAAAATCCAACCGTCTCCTTTACGACGTTTCTCTTTTTCTCTTTCTCTGTAAATTCGCCTTCTCCCAGAAGCTTCTGCATGCTTGCATTCTGCGTTCCCGCTACAATAAACATTCCTACACCAATGCCCACAATCACCAGCAGCAGAGCAATCGCCACAGCAACCAGTACCTCATTCTCCGTAAAGGATAATAATATCAAGGGAACTACGGAAAATATACACACGCAGGTTGCGATTATGTTATATGCGACGTAGGTGGGTCTGAATGCGTTTTTCTTTTCCGTAACAAGGCCTTTTACGCCGTATTCCAGCTCAAAGGGAACGTTTTTATCAAGAAACGCATAGGGTTGGTTTTTGAACCCGCAATAAATGTATATCGGAACGGCACAAATAACAAATGCAAACAGCACTGTCAAGCCTACCGCCCCTGCCTTGGTTTCCGTGACGATGGGCTCGGGCAGCTCCGACAATATACTCAACACTATAAGCGCAATGGGAGAAAGAATGCACAGTAACGTAGCAATGGCGATCCGCCATGAGGCTTTCTTCCGTTGCTCAATATAGGCAGTCGCTTCTTCCATCGATATCCTTTTTACACCCGTATCCGAGGAGCTGTCAGCCGTCAATTCCTCATCCTCTATCTCATCCTTCAAAAGATAATCGGTAGTAACACCAAACAGCAACGAAAGCTGTAATATCTTTTCCAGGTCGGGAATGGTTTGCGCACCCTCCCACTTTGAAACCGCCTGTCGGGACACATTCATCTTTTCAGCAAGCTCCTCTTGCGACCAGCCGTTCTTTTTTCTCAATCTGATTATTTTGTCAGCTAAGATCATAAAAACACCTCATTTCATTTTTCAAAAGCTCTCAGGCTCTCTTTGTGCTTACATTATAGCACATACCACGGTTGTTCACCACCAACCAAGGGCTTTCAATCTGTCAACCCACGGTTGCAATTTGCTTTTTGGGCGATCTTTCCAACGCCCAATGCCCTTTTTGGGCAGGCTCATAGCTTTTTGCACCGTACAAGACCATTATAGCACAGATCGGCAGAAGAAACAATCCCCCTGCCGAAATTTTGCACTTAACTCTCCCCCGGTCAGCTTCATCAACAAAAGAAGCCACGGATCCACTACCCCAAACCAACCTATGATCAATTCTTCATTTTTCTCGTAAAGCACCATATACCTATGCAAAGTATCACTACGGCGTAGCACATCACTACTGCAATATGCTCAATGGCTCCTGCCATGTCTCCTGCCAGTACCGCCCTGCAGCCCTCCACGCCGTGGACAAATGGCAAGCAATTTGCGATCCTGCTGAACACGCCGCCCACAAGGTCAAGGTCAAACCATATGCCCGAAAGCCATGCAGTCACGTTTGTCAGCAATGCGCCGCAAATTCCGCCTACCTGCTTTACCGTCAGCACGCTGCCAAAAAGCACGCCCAACGCAATAAACAGCACTCCCGAGGGCAGGCTCATCACTACGGCAGCTATCACCCACGGACTGAAATCAAGCCCCAAAGCCAGCGCGGCGCCGTAGCAAATTATGCTCTGCATCAGCGCAATCGGCAGCATGGGCAGTATGTAACCCAGGATAAAGTCTGCCGCAGTCATGGGTGTGGTAAAAAGCCTTTGCAAAAAGGCGCTTTCTCTGTCCTTTGATATCAGCTGTGCGGAAAAAAGCGCCATAAAGGTCAGTCCAAACACCGCAATACCCGGGGCAAGGGAGCTTATCTCAAACAGCTCCACAGGTATGTTTGCTTGGATAGCGCTCAACAAAAACAACAGCACCAGCGGAAATCCCAAGCCAAAACCCACCGTCATGGGGTCACGGAGTATCTCCTTTGCAGTTCTTTTGGCAAAATATAATGCTCTCATAATTATCCCTCCTTAACCACCTTTACAAATGCATCGTCAAAACGCTGAGCCCCTGTATGAGCCTTTATATTTTCTGCGGTGTCGCATATCAGCATTCTGCCGTCCTTCATTATTCCTATTCTGTCGCACAGCGCCTCTGCCTCCTCCATATAGCGAGTGG
>JAGBHJ010000008.1 GCA_017935525.1 Clostridia bacterium
AGGCTCTGCAGTTACAATGTAATCGTCAATGATCGTCCTCAGAATGGCAAGCTTTCTGTCACCCAAGAGCATATCTAAACACCACCTTTGTTAGCACTCTCTCGCACCGAGTGCTAACAATGTATATTTTATCACTTTTTTCAAAAATTGTCAATACCCTTTTTAAGAAAATTTGAAATATTTTATATTTTTTAATAATCAATTCATATTTCTCTTTATTCTGCACAAAAAACACGTTTTTATCCAAAATAAAACCGGCATGGAGATGAGATCCACACCGGTTTTCTGTTGTTGTTTAAGGCACGACGTTATCCGCCAACCCTCATTTTACCTTAATCACGCCAAAGACCGTCAAGGTACTGCTGGTAATACTCCTCGTATGTGTCGGGGTATAAATCAGGGAAACGTCTTTTTTCATGCTCATACAAGTTTTTAGTTCCTCTGGAATATATCTTTAAATAATAACTTCCTATTTCATCAAACCTGTCTTGCATGGTCTTTGTCTGGAATTTTTTATTTCTATCGATAAATAATAAAAGCTCATCAGCCTCGTGCATTGTAAAAATGTCATCAGTATCTCTTGTGCTTTCGATTGCCTGCAAAGCCAATTCTACATATTTTGCACGTAAATTATCATCATCAAAAATCAGAGAATATCTCCAGTAGCTTTCGTCAACCCTTTCTGCTATAAGCCAATAGCTCATAAGTTCACTGTAAGCATACCACCATGTATCCTCGGAATACTGACCCAATACATCTGTTCTTCCGATTTTTTCAAAATGGTTTTTATTTACAGTTGCCAATTTGCTGATAAAGCTATCTCTCTGCTTATCATCCATGCTGTCACGATCTCTTTCCATCAATTCCTTTGGAACAAAGCTGTCATCAGCCTTTGCACCTGTACCTCCGACCACAAGGCCTACAACCAAAAGAATTACCATCAAACATGATATTCCAATGGTCAAAATCTTCTTGTTTTTTCTCATTGCTGTATCCTCCTTTAATCCATTTTATAGAAAACTATATACTCTACATTAGTAAATGCAGGTATAGCAGTATCCCAATTATAATCCAACCTATTATTGGAATGATATGTAAAATAATAGTCTCCGTTCTCTTTTTTCGTAATCACCATCGTATGCTTATAAACCGAGCCTAAAAAACCTGATTGAATCACTTGGACAACATCACCAACATCATAATTCATGTTGTAGATTGTGCCTGGGTTGTTCTCGTACTGTTGTTTGGTGAATTTGTCGTAATACACAGCCTCTTCGGTCCAAAAATCGTAGAAACCCTTTACGCTAATCCACGGAGAAACATCGTTAGAAAAAGTACCTATGTCCCAATTCTCATCGATCAAGCTATCTTCCGGTGTTAAGTCTGAACTATTGCTTCGCTTGTAAATGTACCATTCATTTTTGAAATGCCTTCCACCCGCAAGCATGCACTGGCTTACAAAATTTGTGCAATCACCTTCAAACAACGGATACGTATATACATGGCTATTGTAATTTACCCTTGCATAATTTACCGCTCTGTCAGGAATGTATTCATACGGCTCAAAAATCCACTCGTCATTCATACTTCCATTGTAATCGTATTGAAATACGTTTGAATTTACATCACAACTTGCACTTGCAACCGTAGCAACCTTGTTATAATTACTTGATTTTGAAGCGATCCTATAACTATACAAATCACTATTCAATCTGATTGCAAACGTATGTTGATCTGAAGTTGATGAACTATAAGTGTCTATTACTAAATTAGTTGCATTACCGTTAGCTCCACCTGTTCCTAAATCAAGAGTAAGTACTCTCGTTTTTGATCCAACTTGAGATACGATTCTGAAACGATCAACCCCTACATGTGTCAATCGCCACAATCTCGAACTATTATTGCTCGTATTGTTTGCATCCATTTTAGTTTGTATTACATTTTGTCCGTCTGCATCAATGCCATTGCTAACAGTCAGATACTGACCGCTGTTTTTGTTCTTTATATAGAACAAACCACTAGCCATATAAACCGCTATAACACAACGCATTGTCGCAGTCTCTCCGAATGCATTAGATACAACTACCGTAATGTTGGCGGTTCCCGACCTCATTGCCTTTACGTCGCCTTCTGCATTCACTTGAACAACATCCGGATTAGATGATGTAAATGTTGCACTCAAACCTACCGGAACAGGCCTATTTAAGACACTGTAAGTCTGATGCTCAAGTAAAATAAACGATGTTCTTATAAAGCTTACATCTATACTTGAGGTAGCCTCGACCAATCCTCCGGCCAATCCAACATTGTTTGTTACCAAATCATCTGCTCTTGCCATCGCATTGCCAGTCACATTAAACGAACTGGCAACTATCGTTAAAACAACGAATAATGATGCCATTGCTTTAATAATTTTTTTACTCATGTTAAACCTCCAAAATATTTATTCCTCGAGGTTTGCCAACAAAAAAATTATATGGCATTTCAGCCATTTGGGCACCATTAACCAACCCAAACCTCTCTGATTGGTTAAAAGCGCCAATCAGAAATACGTTTCAATCGCTCTCCCACCCGGAAGTGGAAATATCCAAATAAGGCTGTCGTACATCTTATATACATATGTTCTACCTCATGTCTATTTCCACGACTACATTATATCACGATTTGCAAGCAATGTCAATACATTTTTTTGAGATTCCGAGAAAGTTTACAATTCGTTCATATTCACAAAAATTAACATCATTCAATGCAAAAAGAAAGGGATGAAGAACAAATTCCTCATCCCTTATTCTCAATATAGCAGTTCAATACCTACCCTATTATGCCCACCAGATCTCGCCTGCAGACTCGAAAATCAGAACATCCTTAAGGAACTTAACTGCCTTTTCAAAGCCCTCTGTGGGAGACATAAGGCTGTCCTCATGCTCGATGCTGAGCACGCCGTCGTAGCCAACCATCTTAAGGTTGCTTACGATATCCTTCCATACTGCAGCGTCGTGGCCGTAGCCGCAGGAACGGAATACCCATGCGCGGTGGATCTCGTCAGTATAGTGCTTTGTATCCAGAACACCGTTCTTTGCCGTGTTGATTGCATCAACCTTTGTATCCTTTGCGTGAACGTAGTGGATAGCATCGCCCAGCTCTCTGATAGCTGCAACTGCGTCAATGCCCTGCCAGAACAAGTGGCTGGGGTCAAAATTAGCACCGATGATGTCGCTGCCAACAAGCTTACGGAGCTTAAGGCAAGTCTCGGGGTTATATACGCAGAAGCCGGGGTGCATCTCAAGAGCGATCTTCTTTATGCCGTGAGCCTCTGCAAACTTAACAGCTTCCTTCCAGTAGGGTACCAGGACCTCGTTCCACTGGTAATCCAAAATAGCAAGGAAATCCTCAGGCCAGGGGCAGGTTACCCAGTTGGGAGTCTTGTCCTCGGGTGAGCCGCCGGGGCAACCGGAGAACGTAACGATGGTATCGATGCCCATCTTCTCTGCTATAAGAACTGCGTTATTAAAATCCTGGCAGAACTGTGCAGCGATCTCCTTGTTGGGATGCACGGGGTTACCGTGGCAAGAGAATGCGCTGATCTGTATGCCGGACTCGTCGATAGTCTTCTTGAACTCGTTAAACTTTTCCTCGTCAGCCAGGAGCACCTCGGGGTCACAATGAGGCTTGCCGGGGAAGCCGCCTGCACCAAGCTCTATCATCTGTACGCCGAGCTTGTTGAGGTAATCCAGTGATTCCTTGAGCGACATATTGCTGAACAATGCCGCAACTACACCTAATTTCATATCTGATTCCTCCAAATGTTATTGTTTTGTAAACAGCACATCAGCTGTTCTTCAGTACCTTGATATACTTTATGCCGTACTGCACCATTGCAGTAATTGCCAGAATTACGGACACCACAAATGCCCAATCGCAGTATGGCTTAAGCTCAAAAATGGCAAGTCCTGCCGCAAACGAAAACCACACCGTGGATATCTTACCCACCCAGTTGGATGAAACTATTATCTTTTTCTTAAAGAACACACTTGCACCCACCAGCATGGTAAGCTCCTTTATCGCCAACGTTATAAACACCCACTTGTAAACATAACCGCCCAAGGTAAGTATCAACGCCATGGATACCTGCATGGATTTGTCACAAATTGGATCCAACAGCTTGCCCACGTCACTTACACTGTTAGTGAGCCTTGCTACCGTACCGTCCACAACGTCCGTCAGACAGCCAAACACAAAGAGTGCCAAACAACGCCACAGCCAATTTTTCGCATTTGAAAAATACAGTACCAGCATTGCCACAGCCACCACCATACGCGTTGCAGTCAGCATATTGGCAAGATTATTCTTTATTATGCTTTTTACCGCAAAAGAATTACTCAATGTTTTGTGCACATCCTTTCCTAACAGAATATCAACCAAAGAATATTGTAACATATTTATGTCCAAATGTCAATAAAAAAAGATTAGAATTCTGCAAAATTTCGGCAAAATATTCACGCACCTACGGTCGTCAGCAGTATATCCTCACTCCGCAAAGCCTTGCCCTTACGGGAGTGCCGCAATCCTTTTCCGCATCCCTGCCGATAACAAACTCCAGAGCGTCAAAGGTCAGGTATCTGGTCACGCCCTCAAGGCTGTGTCTGCCGCCCTTGCCGTCTATCAACAGCTCCGCAAAGGACTCGTCCCTGTTTACCGTCAGCTCAAGCACAATGGGTTTGCCCTCATCCGCCTTGACGTCAAAGCAGTAGTCAAGGGAGTTTTTCCCGTCGCCTATATTCAACACAAAGCCGTCGCCCTTTTTTAACAGCGCAACGCCGTACCTATGAGGAGCTTTGACATTTTTGTTGGCAAATATAACCATATCGCCGCAATCCTTTTCCAGCACCAGCTCCGCCACCAGCTTAAATGTATCAATACCTATCTTATACTTCCCCAGACTGAGGCACGCCGCCGTAAGATCCAGCCCGCCTTCCGTTGCGGCATTACCGCAAACAAGGGGCTGTTTCAGCCCCCTGTCGTCCTTTACGTCGCCGTCTATCACAACATCCGTCCTGAGGAAGAATTCATATCCACAGTCCGTCATATCATGCAAAAATACCCTGGGGCACCTTAGCCTCCCAGCTTTCGGGAATGTCAAGACCCATGCCGTAGAGCACGATAGCTGCAAGGTCATTTACTCTTACCAGCTCGTTGGGGCTCATTTCGCCCTTAATAACGCCCTTACCTCTTACACCGATGTAGATTATCTTTTCAGCGTCCGTCTCACCGCCGTGGCCGCCCTCGGGTGTGCCGCCATGGTCAGCAGTTACCACAAACAACGTATCCTCCAGCCAGCCCTTTGCCTCAAGTGTATCTGCGATCTTGCCGATAAGACCGTCAACCAATGTGATCTGGTCAAGATGGCCCTTTGTGCCGTAGCCGTTTTCGTGTCCTGCGCCGTCAACGCTGTCAAACTGAACGAATATCACGTCAAAATCAGTTTCGTTGATGTATTTGATGATTCTGCCTGTCAAGGGCTCGTCCTCTGTGGAAGCCTTATGAACGTCAAGACCCTCCTCAACTATACCAAAATTGATGGGATCCCAGTTACAGAACGAAGCAAGCTTTGCCTCGGGATAGTTCTCTCTTATTACTCTGAAGAATGAGGGATACTTGGACTCTGTATCGTATCTCTTTGAAGATGCAATGGAGTTTGTGATCTTATGCACCTGGGGGCCTACGCCGTGTATCATCGATCCCCAGCACTCACCGCTGATAGTGGGGATGGACGTGAGCGCCTTATAAGTCTCTGATCCGTTTTCAAAAAGCTTGTCCATGCAAGGTGTTTCCGCTTGGTTAAAGAAAATTCCCGCACCGTCAACACCAATCAAAACTACTCTGCTGTATCTCTTTGCCATTATTATATCCTCCGATATATTTTTTACTATTTTACCACAAACGGTTTTTAATGTCAACAAAATAAAAGCCATTACCACAGTTTGTTTGACGTGGCAATGGCTTTATCTGTCAATTAACCTCTGGGCGGTCTTTTTCCGTCCGGGGGCGGCATGGGTCTGCCATCCCTATCCATTGGCGGTCTGCCACCCTTTGGCGGGAACGGACCATCACCGTCCATATCCTCCTGATTTTCCTCTCCGTCAACACTGGCGATGTATCTTTCCGCCTGAGTAAGGAACAGATCGTGGTACACTCCGCCCTTCTTCATAAGCTCTGCGTGTGTGCCGCGCTCCAGGATCGTGCCCTCGGAAAGCACTACGATCTGGGATGCTCTTACCGCGCTGGAAAGTCTGTGGGATACAAATACCGTCAGCTTGCCCTGGCGAAGCTCCTCAAACTGATTAAAGATCTCCTGCTCCGCAATAGCGTCAAGGGATGCGGTGGGCTCGTCAAGAATAAGGATATCGCTGTCGCCGTAGAATGCTCTTGCAACCGCCAGCTTCTGCCACTGACCGCCGGAAAGCTCCTTACCCGTAACCTCAAAGTACCTCATAAGCTGGGTGTCGTAGCCCTCATCAAAATTGTCGATAAAGGAGTTTGCATTACTCTCCTTTGCCGCCTTTTTGAGTCTGTTCTCATCGATGGGCGTTCTTACGTCACCAAATGCGATATTCTCCTTTACACTTACTGCGTATCTGCCGAAATCCTGGAATATGATGCCAAACAAGCTGTAAAGCTCGTCAGTGTCGTATTCCCTTATATCTCTGCCGTCAAGGTAGATGGTACCCTCGGTAGGATCGTACAATCTTGTAAGCAGCTTGATAAGTGTGGTCTTGCCCGCGCCGTTAAGACCAACCAGAACGATGGATTCACCTGACTTGATAGTCAGATTGATATCGTGCAGAACGTCGTAAGTCATGCCGGGGTAGCGGAAACCAACGTTCTCCAGACGGAGCTCATGC
>JAGBHJ010000110.1 GCA_017935525.1 Clostridia bacterium
ACCTCTGCAAGATATGTCTGCATTGTCTTGGATTCTTCAACCGTAATAACGCCGTCCTTGCCAACCTTATCCATAGCGTCAGCAATCAGGTTACCGATATCCTCGTTAGCTGCGGAGATAGTTGCAACCTGAGCGATGGAAGCCTTATTCTCAATGGGTTTGCTCATTTCCTTGAGTGCCTCAATTGCTGCGTCAACTGCCTTTTTGATACCACTCTTAACGATCATGGGGTTTGCGCCTGCCGCAACGTTCTTAAGACCCTCCTGAACGATAGCCTGTGCAAGAACTGTTGCTGTTGTTGTACCGTCGCCTGCTACGTCGTTTGTCTTTGTAGCTACTTCCTTAACAAGTTGTGCGCCCATATTCTCGAAGGGGTTCTCCAGCTCGATCTCCTTGGCGATAGTAACACCGTCGTTTACGATCTGGGGTGCGCCAAACTTCTTATCAAGCACAACGTTTCTGCCCTTGGGGCCCATTGTGATCTTTACTGTATTTGCAAGGGTGTCAACGCCCTTCTGAAGTGCCTTTCTGGCATCTTCACCAAACAAAAGCTGCTTTGCCATAATATTTATTCTCCAATCTTTTTTTATTAGTCTTCGATAACTGCCAGGATGTTGCTCTGGCTAACGATGATGTACTCCGTACCCTCAAGCTTGATCTCTGTGCCCTTGTAGCGCTCAAACACTACCTTGTCACCCTTCTTGATGTACATCTTGATCTCCTTGCCATCAACCACGTCGCCGGGGCCTACCTCAAGTACCTCTGCAAACTGAGGCTTTTCCTTTGCTGTGCCTGTAAGGATGATGCCACTCTTGGTCTCCTCAACGTTGTCGCACATTTTTACTACTACTTTCTCACCTAAAGGCTTGATCTTCATAATGATTCCTCCATTTTTTGTATTATATACGTGTTACGTTTCTATATTATTAGCACTCTCTGTCATTGAGTGCTAACACTGTATATTTTACTCTTTTTTTTATTTTTTGCAACGCATAAACGTATTGATATTTTGGCATTTTACAATATTATTGACTAAAAACTGGAAAATAATGCGTAAAATAATATATTTTCTCTCCTTTTTACAGTATTTCTATTGTTTTCTATGATTTTCGATTTTAGAATGAAATATTGATAATTAGTTCTTAATAATTTAATATTTCCCTCATTCCAAAGTATATGCGAGAGGGAAGCAGTATATGCGCCGAATATCAATCAACGATTGGTTGACAAAGGAGTGGGCTTGTGATATACTATCCATGATGGGGGAGGAGCTATGATAATAGAGATCGATGGATACGAATTTGACGCAGACGTGGACAAAACTGCGGAATATTACAATAATATAACTCTGTGCGACTGCCCATGCTGCAGAAATTATTACACCTCGGCGGCAGAAAAGATGCCGGAGCTTGCGGAAATGCTTTTGAGGCTTGGCGTGGATATTGCAAAGCCCGACGAGATATTCTGGAGCGAGCATGAGGGCAAATGCGCATATGACCAGGTATCGTACACCGTGTGCGGCAACATAAAAAGATGCGGTGAATACGAGATAGACCTATATGGGGAGGGCTATTTTGTCAGCATAGTGCCCAATAATGACTACGTGCCAAATCAGCAGACGGAGGAATACTTTGTGCTTAACGTGTTTGGTGTAGCCTTGGATTGGGTGTTGGATGAGCCCTTTGAGGAGGCACCTTTGCCACCAAAGAGCAAATGGCGCTTGGCAAAAACTTGTGCGATAATTGGCGCTGTGGCGGCGGTGCTTGTGCCGATACTGTACGTTGAGACCACGGGAGTAGGACTTTCCGCAGATGTAAGCAGGATTGCCCGCACAGTCAGCTTCGGCTTTCTTCTGGCAGCGTGCGTAATTACATTTTTAGAGAGAAAAGCCCGTGGACAAAAGCCGTCCATAGGGTTAATAAGCATTACCATAGGGCTTTTGATAGTGGGTATAGGCTTGTGGATATGAAGGAGATAATATGTTAGAAAAAATGGATGAGTTTTTTGATGCTCGCCTTGATGGCTACGAGGAGCATCAGCTGACTTGTATAGACGGAGCAGAGGAGTTTTACCCCTTTACTGCTCGGTGCCTGCCAAAGGGCGAGGTTGATATACTGGACCTTGGATGCGGCACGGGGCTGGAGCTGAACGAATATTTTAAGCTTTCCCCGACGTCGAGGGTGACGGGTATTGATCTTGCAAAGGGTATGCTGGCGGAAATGAAGAGAAAATTCAGCGGCAGAAAACTGACTCTTATTTGCGGCTCCTACTTTGACGTTGACTTGGGCAGGGAGGCCTACGACGGAATTGTTTCCGTAGAGTCTCTGCATCACTTTACAAAGGAAGAGAAGACAGGGCTTTATAAAAAGCTGGTGACTGCGTTGAGGATGGGCGGCAGCTTTATACTGACTGACTATTTTGCTCTTTCCGACGAGGAGGAGGCAATGCTGAGAGCAGAGCTTATCCGTCTGAAAAAGGAGCAGGGCATTGAGGATGGTGAGTTTTACCACTACGATACGCCTCTTACGGTTGCCCACGAGGTGGGAGCACTGAAAAATGCAGGATTTATGTCCGTGGAGGTGCTGAAAAGCTGGGGCGCTACCCACACCATAAGAGCGACAAAATGGAGCTGCTCGGATGAAAAGTAATATAAGACTTAACAGGGTTATCCTTGCAGGATTGCCCAAGATATACGGACTGGATAAATACGAGGGGGCCACTGCGTTTGATATATTTTCCTCGGGAGAGGTGATACACACGGTTGCTCAAAGCCGCCATCTGCTGGGAATAGGGGATGACGTTGACGGAGCAGACTATCCAAAGGTGCTTTCTGCGGCACTTGCCACAGGAAATACGGCGGCAAAGGAAATAGCAATGGACCTTGGCAGGCGTCTGGGCATTATACTGTGGGTGATGAAGACTGCATCAAGCGCTACACGAGAGGCTAACAGTTGGTATGACGACGGCGAGTGGTTGGCATGGATAAATGCCCGTAAGATATTCCTTACGGGAGGCCTCGCAAGCCCCTGTCTGGGTGACGAGCTGGCAAAATACGCCATGGAGCTTCTGCAGGAGCTGGGTGTAAAGGACATGGAGGTCATACCGGGGAAATACCCCTCCCAAGCACCGCTGATAGCGGCGGCAAGATTTAATAAGGAGGATTGCAGTTCCTCCTTGGTGCTGGATTTTGGGCACACCTTTGTAAAAGCAGGCGTAGCAATGTATGACGGGGACAGAGTAACGGGTATCAGACCCTTGGAAAAGGTGCCTTCACGGTTTATGGGTAAGGGATACTCATCTGCTGACGAGGAGCTTTTGGAAGCAAAAGAGCTTCACGGCTTTATTGCAGACGTGATCGAGGGGCATTATAGGGCAAACCTGTGTGACGGATTTTCCCACCACGTAGTAATAAGCATTGCGAATAACGTGGAAAACGGAAGGATCGGCAGCGGTGGTTGTTATTACAAGCTACAACTGCTGGGTGACGTATACAGAGATGTATTAATGATGGAGTTATCCCACCGTCTTGGGCATGACGTGGATGTTACCTTACTCCATGACGGATATGCCGCGGCAATGTGCTTTGCGGGAGAGCAGGATGCAATACAAATAGCTCTTGGCACTGCGTTTGGAGTAGGCTTTCCCGAGGAGCTGCCGTGGTTAAAGAAAGTAGATATTGAGGAGTACGGTCCTACAAATATAAAATCACCCTCGTGCAAATTCTACGCGAGGGTGTAAGAACCGCAACGCAGATCGCCTACCTTAAGGTCAAAACAGACGATCAATACGGTCAAATGCATCCAGTACCTCGCTCCATTTGGGGATGACCAATGCGGCAAGGTCGATGTTATCCTTAACAGGTTGAGGATCTACCACCGATGTGATGAAAAATCTTGTGGTGTTCAGTACAAAGGTAAGCTCTGCCCTCATGGGGGAGCCGTTTTTGAATATAAATGCGTATGAATGCGCCAGCGGATAGTCCTTGCCGTCGTGATGGCGGGGCGTTTCCACCTTTGCACCTACACGCTCAAAATCAAAGGAAAGCGCATCCTCAATGCTGTCGTAGGCTACGGCTTCAACGGTAATTCCGTCTGCGACAAGGATCTGTCGGGGCATATCGCATGGCAATGCAATACTATTGCCAAAATTCAACGCAGTGGCGGGGTTTGGTACAAAGCTGCCGTTAAATCGGGCGCATATCCTTTCCTCAAACGCGTCAGAGGCGGTGTTTTCCTCTCCGCGGACAAAAAACGATATTCGTGTGAGCCTTGCGATTATCTGATCCATGGCTTGCTTGTCCGTTTGCGGTGTGGGAAGCATGGTGTCTATGTAATGGGGAACCTCGTTGGCATCAAATGTGCCGCAAGAATATTTGCCCTCAAGCCAGCTGTTGTAATCTGCGATCTCGCCATCCTCCTCCGTCATCTTACCAAACAGATAGAGCGAAAGAGGGACACAGCCTCCGTAACGCCTGAGCCCGGAATTAAGTATGTGCTCCTTTGCCATGGCTCCGCTTTTCCACATGGTGTAGTACTCCGCTGCCATGGTGTGCTCCTCCTCGTCACCTGAGTGCATATCTTCTATAAGGTAGCGATGGGTGGCGGAAAGGTAGGGAGTGGATCCGACAAAGTCAGAATAATAATTTGTGACCTTGTTTGAGGAAAAACCGTGTATCAGCTCGTGGGCAATGGTGGACAAGAATCCGCCGTTGTATAAATTGGGATTGTGATACACTGCCTCAAGAAAGCCTATATCAAGTAAAGTAAAGCAGATGGGATTTGACATCAGAGATATGTACACGGTAGGGTCCTTTACAGGGTGAGCCTTGAGGGCATTTATTATGCGGAATATCTCGTCGGTGTTCGTATTGCGGTAAGCATCCTCCAGTCTTTGTATGTGGGCTTCCTCGTGAGGGAGAATGTATTCCCGCCAAAGCTCCTCAAAACCGATCCTTTGGAACGCCCTTATCTGCTTGCGGATGATCTTGTCACCGCCGTTTTTTATCTGCTGCACAAGGGGCAGGGTGTATGATAGGGTGAATTCATTGGTTATCTTTTCGCGGCAGACCTTTTCCACATCGTCCATATTCAGGAACATATTGTAAAGCTCATCCAATGTTGCGGTTTCGGGTGACGGCAGGTATGCGGCAACGATGCCGCAGAGAGTGGAAAAGCTGTAGGGTGACTTATCCAATTCCTCATCCAAAAGCTCCTTGATCTTTTCCAGCGCGGACTTTTGTTCGGGAGTAAAGCGGAAAGCGTTATATTCAAAATACTCTAATTGTGTGGGTATGCAGATAAAGTCAAAAATCATTGACGTTGCAAGTTTGATGTTTTTCATACCGATCTCCTTTGGGTTTCTTTTATGAGAATTATAACACGGGTATTGTAAAAAGTCCATCAAGCGTTGCTTGAGTTTGGGGAAATTTGAAAAACTCAAGTGATGCTTGATGGACAAAAAGAAAAAATTGTGATATCATATTGCCAACATCATGATGACGGAGTTATTAAAGGAGGAAAATATGAATATAGAAAATATAATTGGACTATGGGGAGATACAGAGCACTTTGATACACAGCTGAATATATTACCCGGTGGCAAAGTAAACATAAGTCTTGCAGATGTGTGTGAGTATGGAATAAACGCAAAAGCTGTGACGATTGATGACGGAGTAGAGATCAGGAGTGAAAGATTTTCTGCGAGACTGGTAGAAACGACACGAGAGGGTCAGAGAGTATTGATCGGAAACGGAGTGTTTGACGGCAAAACGGACGAATATACATTTTGGTTCGGGGACAATGTTCCCATGGAGCTTGGTTACCATTTTGCGCCAAAGGGTGAACCCGTCTCAATTAACGAGGCTTTCCCGTTAAATATAGATGCGCTGGTTGGTAGCTACGAGATGAAAAGCCCGTTTTTTGTGGAGATGAATATATTTAATGTTGACGGCAATATGCTTTTGCTGCTCAGCTTTGACAAGAGATCAAAATGGGTTCCTGCAGGTGTATGGATGGATAATGACAGCATAGTGTGGATGATAAATGATTCCTTGAACCGTAATGTTTTCCGACTTTACCCTGTCGATGGGGGATTTGAGGGTTATGCTCTGAGGGTAGGACAAAACGGACGAAAAAATGAGGTCAGGTTTGAGAAGATATCGTCCACCCCCGCAGACAGAAACAAGGATCCGATAGCTATACCGTTACCCGACAAATCAAGAGAAGAGATACTTAAGGACAACAAGGAGTTTTCTCACGGCGAACCCTACATACAGATGGATTTTGTGTTGGGGGGAGAACTGCCTCACGAACTGGAAAAATACGGCTTTTCATCATATATCGATGGAAAGCACGGTGACGAGGTAGCGTTTGCCTGTCTTGATTTTATGGGAGATAATTTCCACCATACAAGCAGCGGTATGCCGGATAGAAACAACCGTGACCTTAAGGGAATTTTGCAGTGGTGCGACGAGTATGGCGGACAGACAAACTGCAGAGGTCTTTCCATAATGCTGGCAAGCCTTTTGCGTTATAATGGTATAAAGGCACAGCACGTTACTTGCTGTCCCTATGAGGAACCGTTTATGGATTGTCATGTGGTAGTGGATTGCATTCTTCCCAGCGGAAAGAGAGTTATGCTGGATCCTACGTACAGGGGTTATTTGCTTGATAAGAACGGAGAGTACGTATCCTTACCAAGGTTGAGGCATTTGCTGATCGACGGCGAGGAACTCAACTTTAATGCCGATGTAAAATACACAGGAAAAGACTCTGATTGGGTAGTTACCATGGATTATTACCGAGAATATATGTCAAAAAACAGCATCCGCTATTTGCGTGACAGTATCAATGCTGACGGTCGAGACGAGAATGATTGCGTTGTGCTCTATCCGATAGGTTACCCCATAGAGGAAGTAGACTATTCCGATGTCCACGTGCTGACCACGGATGAGGATGCATTCTGGAATTTGTGATCAAATGATATAAAAATAGTGGCGCAGGACGGATTTCCTGCGCCGTTTGTTGTTGGAGGTTGTTTTTTGACGCGGACTGTGGTATAATTATATTATTATTTGTTAAAAAAGGAACTCTGAACAATGAAGCTTTTACTTGCTACAAACAACAAGCACAAGGTCAAGGAGATGACCGAAATATTTGCCGATATGGATTACGAGATAATTTCCCCCAAGGACATTGGGCTGGTGCTGGATGTGGACGAAAACGGCACCACCTTTGCAGAAAACGCCATGATAAAGGCAAAGGCGTTTTGCGAGGCGTCGGGATATGCAGCTCTTGCTGACGACTCCGGGCTGGTGGTGGAATGCCTTGGCGGTGAGCCGGGAGTGTATTCTGCCAGATACGGCGGCGAAGGGCTTGACGATGCAGGCAGAACGCAGCTTTTGCTGAAGAACATGGAGGGCAAGACGGACCGCAGGGCGGCGTTTGTATGCGCCATTGCAATGGTCTTCCCCGACGGCAGACTGCTGACGGCAGAGGGTGAGTGCAGGGGCAATATTGCGCAAAAGGCGTATTCCTCCCAGGGCTTTGGATACGACCCCGTGTTTGTGCCTGAGGGCTTTGACAAGACCTTTACAGAGCTTGGGGCAGAGATAAAGAATCCTATAAGCCACAGAGGCAGGGCGCTTGCCGAATTAAAGAAAAAGCTGGAAAAATTGGCATAAAACAACTGATGATTGCTTGACATTCGCGATGATCGGGGATATAATATGTAAACAAAGGGTGGAGGCGTAGCATTGAAAATAGTAGTCATAAGCGATACCCACGGCGATATGTCCTGGTGGGAAGGCTTAAAGCCCGTGATAATGAGTGCGGACTGTCTGTTCCACCTTGGGGATGGGGCAAGAGAGGCGGAAAAGATACAAGAGCTTACGGGTAAGCCCGTGTATTGCGTCAAAGGGAATTGTGATATTGCCTGCGGTGCCTCAAGCGAGGAGGAGGTCACCCTTGGCGGCAAGAGAATATTTGCCTGCCACGGCAACAGATACCGCGTGGAAACGGATCTTTACGCCATATCTGCGGCGGCAAGGTCAAGAGAGGCTGATATTTGTCTTTATGGGCATACCCACGTTGCCGACATCACAAATTATTACGGGGTGTGGTTTGTAAACCCCGGCAGCTTGTCAAGACCGAGAGGCTTTGACAGGCGCAAGACCTACGCTGTGCTGGAAACAGACATAAACGGGGATCTGATCCCTTCCATATATACTATATAGTTTTATTTTGCTTCTGCGGGCATATAATATATAAAGTATATTATTGCAAGGGCAGGTGCACAGATGAATCGATTACGTCGTTGGGTCGGCAAGGCATCGGAAAAAATGGGTGTTCCCCCACAGATTGCCAGCTTGGAGCCAAGGATCACCATGCTGGGTATTAACGAGTTGGTGATAGAAAATCACAAGGGGCTGATAGAGTATTCCCCAGAGGTGGTAAGAATAAAGACGTCCCTGGGAGTGATCGCCGTTGACGGCAGCGGAATGCTGCTGGACCTGATGAATTCCGATACGGTGGCAATTTCCGGCAAGATATACCATGTTATGACGATCAAGTAGGGTGGTGATATTATGCTGGAGGGATACTTTAAGGGTATGCTGATGATAAGCGTCGAGGGCAGTAACCTGGAACGCTTTATAAACAGATGTAACGCCAAGGGCATCACTCTGTATAACGTTGCAAGGCAGAGGTACGACATGATGCTTTGCAGTATAGATCTGGACAATTTTAAGACAGTAGCGGCGGTCAACCGTGAGCTTAAGTGCAGAATACGGGTAAAAAGGCGGTACGGACTCAAGTTTTTGCTGAACAGACTCAGCAGACGCAAGGCATTTGTGGTGGGGGCGGCAATGTTCGTCATATTTCTGACGGTGCTGTCGTCATCCATATGGCGGATAGACGTCAGCGGAGCCGACAGACTGCAGGTGACACAGATACTCAAGGTTCTTGAGGACAACGGCGCAGGGGTTGGCGTTTTTAAGACGCGGTGCGACACCAAGGCGCTGGAGCTTGCAATCAAAAAGGAGCTGGATGACGTTGAATGGGTCATAGTGGAGCTTAAGGGCGTGGTGATGGACGTCCGTGTTATAGAGTCTGTGGAGGCCATTCCCAGAGAGGATACTGCTCCCGCAAGCCTTGTGGCAGAGGTTGAGGCGGAGATACTTAAGATAAATCCGTTGCGAGGTGACCCCATGGTAAAGGTGGGGGACATAGTTAGCCCCGGGCAGGTGCTTCTTAACGGACTGTTTGACAGAATGGCGGAGGAAAATTACTACAAGCTGGAAAATGCTTCGGGGCTTGTGCGGGCAAGGGTTAGATACAGCGGTACGGCGTCCCTTTGTCTGGATGATATCGATCACCGCTTTTTTACAGGCAGGGAAAAGACCGTTTGCACTGTAAAGCTGTTTGGCGTGGAGCTGGGGCAAAAACGCTCCGTTGAATTTGAAAATTATACTGTGGAAACAGAGGAATACAAGCTTTTCAGCCGCGGCGCGTTGTTTCCCATATACGGATACAGACGTGTATATAAGGAATATCGCCCATTGACAGCGGAGGAGATATATTCCCTTGGGCAGGAGAAAATACTTACCATGGCGTATAACGACGCCAACCGACTGATACCCATTGAGGCAGAAACGGAGACCCAATCCACGGAATACATATACAATGAAGTGACCCGTGTGCTGACTGCAAACACCACGGTGACTGTAATACACAATATAGGCGTCAAGCGTCTGTTTACGGATGAAGAAATAGCTGCCATAGAGCAGAAATACCAAGGAAAAAAGGAGCAACAATGACAGAGGAGATCAATAAGGAGATATTGTCGAGAAATATAGAGGTAAACCAGAGTCTGATCCAGGAGCTTTTTGGCGGATTGGATGAAAATGCCAAGGCGATAGAGGAGCTGACGGGTGTGACCCTTTTGCAAAAGAGTGACTCCATACAGCTCAACGGTGACGAAAAGCAGCTGGATATTGCTCAAAAGGTGGTTGAAAACCTCATTGACATGATAGAAAAGGGAGAGTTTGTTGACCGAGGCAGGGTAAACTACGTTTACCACCTGATATGCGACGAAAATACGGAGAATATGAACAAGATACTCTCCGACGTTATATTCGTCAACTGCAAGGGTCAGCCCATACGTTGCAAAACGGCGGGCCAGCGCAGATATGTAAATGCCATGAAGAACAACGACATCGTGTTTGGAATTGGTCCTGCGGGTACGGGTAAGACGTACCTTGCAATGGCGATGGCTGTCAGCGCCTTTAAGAAAAAGGAGATAGAAAAGATAATCCTCACTCGCCCTGCGGTAGAGGCGGGTGAAAAATTGGGATTTTTGCCCGGTGACCTTAAGATGAAGGTCGACCCGTATCTGCGTCCGCTGTACGACGCCCTCAACGACCTTATGGGCTACGAAACATACACCAAGCTGATAGAAAAGGAAGCTATTGAGATCGCGCCCCTTGCGTATATGCGCGGAAGAACATTGAACAACGCCTACATCATACTTGACGAGGCGCAGAATACCACACGCGAGCAGATGAAGATGCTGCTTACCCGTACGGGTGTAAATTCCAAGGTGGTGGTAAACGGCGATACCAAGCAGCTTGACCTGCCCGAGGGCAAACGCTCGGGACTTATTGACGCGGAGCACGTTTTGCGCGGAGTGGACGGCATAGAGTTTGTGTACTTTACCCCTGCGGACGTGGTAAGACACGAGCTGGTAATAAAGATAATAAAGGCATACGAAAAAGCGGAAAAGAAGTCCTGAGGTATTGCAGAAGACAGCAAAGTTGTTAATTGATGATAAGGAGCGAACACAGTTCGCTCCTGTTGTTTTTACGCATAATTCGGGACCTTTGGGAGAGCGTGAAAAAGGGCTTGGACCGTCGGGGACGCTGGTCCGGAACGATCAACACATTTCGTACGAACCTCGGTAGGGGCTTGCCTGCGGTCGCCCGCGGGCGTTCAAAGAACGCCCCTACGGATATACGAACGTAGAATTCAGCACAGATGTTCTTTTGGCTCTCCCTTGGGGAAAGGACAGAGGCTTGCCTATTGGGAGAGCGTGAAAAAGGGCTTGGACCATCGAGCTCCTATACTTAATGATAAATAAAAATATCTTTACAAAAAAACAGCAGATTATGCTAAAAACCTATTGACATTTGAGATACACTATGCTATAATGAAAATACCGAGAATGTATTCGTACATTCGGAATAAAGATATTAAGGAGGGTATTTTCGTGAAGGTAAAAACGGCTATTTCAAAATTTTTTGGATTTTTGGTGGAAAAAAGAGCAGGTATCATAAAGCTTGTGGGTATATTTGTGATAGCGGCGATCGTAAATCAATTCCTTTTTTGGGGCGCAGTATGGGGTGTCCTCGACTTTATCCACTACTGTGACGATACTTCTGTGCCGCACCTGCTGGGGTATGAGACAAGAGTTATGGAAGGAATGAGTGAATCTGAAGTAATTGTAACCGTCAGTCAGAAAAATTCTGCGGTTTTGGATTCACGGCAGGAGGATGGACACAAGGTCCTCTATCTTGACGCAACAAAGCGTTGTAAGCAGTGGGCGTCGGGCATCAATTACTATCTGAATTACAGGGATAAAGCAGTAAGGGTCGAGTTTGATGATGAGGGTCACGTAATATCGATCCAACTGGCGGACTGTGATGAGGTTGGGATAAATTTCTGACGGGAATAAAGTAAATGTTCAGACGGAGAATTAGTTCTCCGTCTTTTTTATTTACCCCTTGACAAATATCGACAAATGTGCTATAATTCCTACTTGTGGGAAAAGTGTGAATTTTCCTCAATACAACGGAGGTGGATCTGTTGGCGAATAAGCATTTGTTAGGTAAGCACAGAGGTGCAGGCTCTGCCATACCGTCGGGAAAGCATATCTTCGGTACGGTAAAGGTGGGGGATAAGGGTCAGATAGTGATCCCAAAGGAGGCAAGAGAGATCTTCGGCATCAAGCCGGGGGACACTCTTTTGGTGCTGGGCAATGACGACAAGGGCATAATCGTCACACGCCCCGAGGTTATAAACGATATTGCCATGAGAATACTTGATAGTGAAAGCGAAGAGGAGATGGATGACAATGAATGAGGCAATGTATCGCAGGTTGGGAGTTTCCGACGAGGTTATAAAATTCTCCCGTGACATACTTTGCGAGCTGGAGGAAAGATTTAAGGAGATAGACGACGTTGCAGAATACAATCAGCTGAAGGTTCTGCACGCATTTCAGGAGAACAAGGTAAACGCAACCTGCTTTGCAGGTACCACGGGCTACGGCTTTGACGACGTAGGCAGAGATACCTTGGAAAAGGTGTATGCAACCTGCTTTAATACAGAGGCGGCATTGGTGCGCCCCCAGATCACCTGCGGCACACACGCACTTACGGTGGCGCTTTCTGCCAACCTTTTGCCCGGGGACGAGTTGCTTTCGCCCGTTGGCAAGCCCTACGATACTCTTGAGGAGGTTATCGGTATAAGAGAATCCACGTGCTCCTTGGCAGAGTACGGCGTAACGTACAGACAGGTTGACCTTTTGGAGGATGGTAGCTTTGACTGGGACGGCATAAGAGCCGCTATAAACGAAAGAACAAAGCTGGTGACCATTCAGCGCTCCAAGGGATATCAGATGCGTCCCACGTTCTCCGTAAAGCAGATCGGAGAGCTGATCGCATTTGTAAAGAGCATCAAACCCGACCTTATATGTATGGTGGATAACTGCTACGGCGAATTTGTGGACCTGCTGGAGCCCTCCGACGTTGGTGCGGATATGACGGTAGGCTCACTTATCAAGAACCCCGGCGGCGGACTTGCCCCCGTGGGCGGATATATCTGCGGCTCAAAGAAGTGCGTGGAAAGATGTGCTTACAGACTCAGCGCTCCCGGCCTTGGCCAGGAGGTTGGTGCCAGCCTCAGCGTTATGACTTCGCTGTATCAGGGCTTCTTCCTTGCGCCTACTGTGGTGGCAAGCGCCATCAAGGGAGCTATCTTTGCGGCAAGAGCATACGAAAAGCTGGGATTTAACGTGCTGCCCAACGGCACAGAGCCCAGATATGATATAATTCAGTCCGTAGAGCTTGGCTCCGCGGAAAAGATGATCGCGTTCTGCAAGGGTATTCAAAAGGCTGCCCCTGTTGACAGCTACGTTGTGCCCGAGCCGTACGGAATGCCGGGATATAATTCCGACGTTATTATGGCGGCAGGTGCGTTTGTGCAGGGCTCATCCATTGAGTTGAGCGCTGACGGCCCTGTCAGAGAGCCCTATGCCATCTACTTCCAGGGTGGACTTACATGGCCTCATGCAAAGCTTGGCATCATGATGAGCTTGCAGATGCTGTATCAGGATAAACTTATTACATTATAATACCGGAGGACAATATGTCAAAATTTCAGAAGGTTCTTTACAGAGTTGAGGTGGCGCTGATTGCATTGTTGACAGTGGCTGCTATTGTGTTGGCGGTGGTTGGCGTTGTTAACACAAACAAGAGCGTGGATAGTTATTCCTACGTTGGCTCTATGGAAATGGTTCGTGCAGGCACGGCCGAGGACGAGGGCTACAGCGAGGATGATACTATCTGTAAGGTTGAGTACGTAAGCGAAGACGGCGAATATTCCTGCTGGGTGACCTATTCCTATGAGGAGTGGGAGTCCCTTGAGGAGGGCAAGAAGATAACGGCGTACCTTTACGAGCTGGAGGACGGCAATATCGTTGCGCTGGATAAGGAAAACGCATCCAAGGAGGACGTTGTCCCCGTTGCAAGAGATATGTATGCGGCGCAGATGTCCATGGTTTACAGCGCGGCTATTGCCATTGCGTTGGTTGCCATCGGTCTTGCAGTTATAACGTTCTGGGGCAAGTTCTTTACTCCCTACGAGAAGATATGGTTTATCAGCATTTTGGTGTTGGCGTCCATTTTCTCCATCATTTTCCCCGAGGAGGATATCAACGGCATCAACGGTATATGGATCATGGTGCTGTACCTGTTGGATACTTTCCTCAACATCCTTTGCGAGCTTTTGATCTCCAAGCAGAGCAAGTGGAACTTTATCGTTTCCGTATTTGTTGAGATCACAGAGATCGCTGTATGCGTTCTTTTGGCGTACAGATTTGCTACCATGGCAACAACGTTGTTCTTCTGGCTGCCCATCGATATCATCAGCTTTATCAACTGGCATAAGCACCCCGACAAGAAGGAGGAGGAGCTTACTCAGGTAAGAAAGCTCAGCGGTCTGGCAGCAGTGCTGGTTATCTCCGGCATCGTGGTATGGACGGTTGTGGTTGGTTACTTCCTCAGCGGACTTGATATTGTTACTGATCTGTTTGGCGGCAACCAGGTGCTTGCAAACGTGGTGGTTTACATAGACGCTTGCGCTTCTGCAGTTGGTATTGCAAACGGCGTGTTTATTCTCTTGAGATTCAGAGAGCAGTGGATAGCGT
>JAGBHJ010000009.1 GCA_017935525.1 Clostridia bacterium
AGGGCTCCGTGGTTGAGGTTAAGAAAGCCGTTAAGTCATAAGGAGAATAGAGATGCCGATAGTAAATTTATATAACATGAATGCAGAAGTGATCGGTGAGATTAACCTCGCTGATGAGATCTTCGGCAGTGACAAGATTAACGATACTGTTATTCATCAGGTAATGAAGATGCAGCTCGCTAACAAGAGACAGGGCACACAGTCCACACTCACACGTACAGAGGTTAGCGGCGGCGGCAAGAAGCCCTACAGACAGAAGGGCACAGGCAGAGCAAGACAGGGTTCCACAAGAGCTCCCCAGTGGAGACATGGTGGCGTAGTATTCGCTCCCAAGCCGAGAGATTACAGCTTCTCCGTTCCGAAGAAGGTTAAGAGACTTGCTCTTAAGGGCACACTCGCTTCCAAGGTTTGCGAGAACACCATCAAGGTAATCGACAGCATTTCAGTTGAAGAATTCAAGACAAAGGTTATCGCAGGTATGCTCGCTAAGTTTGAGCTTACAGGCAAGAAGACAATGCTCCTCATTAAGGAAAATGATGAGAAGCTCGTAAAGTCAGCAAGAAACATCCCCGGACTCATCGTTTCTTTCGTTGGTTCCCTCAATGTTGTTGACTTGTTGAACTACGACAACGTGATCGTAAGCAAGGCTGCGATCGAGATGATTGAAGAGGTGTATAGATAATGAAGACAGTTTATGATATTATATTAACACCTGTATTGACAGAGAAGAGCTACGCTCAGTTCGCAGACAGAAAGTACACCTTTAAGGTAGACGTAAACGCTAACAAGTTCCAGATCAAGGAAGCTGTTGAGAAGATCTTCGGCGTTGAGGTTGAAAAGGTATACACAATGCGTTACGACGGTAAGATCAAGAACGCTAACAGACGCGTTCCCACAGGTAAGACACCTCGTTACAAGAAGGCAATCGTTAAGCTCACAGCTGGCAGCAAGACGATCGAGTTCTTCGACGGCATGGCGTAAGCAGAACGGAGGATAAGAAATGGCATTAAAGACATTCAGACCGACATCACCTGCAAGAAGACAGATGACAACGTTGGTTAACGAAGAAATTACAAAATATTCACCGGAAAAGAGCTTGCTCGCTCCCCAGAAGAAGAATGCCGGCAGAAACAGCTACGGCAGGATCACCGTTAGACACCAGGGTGGCGGCAACAGACAGAAGTACAGAGTAATCGACTTCAAGAGAAATAAGGACGGTATCCCCGCAAAGGTTGTTGGTATCGAGTACGATCCTAACAGATCCGCTAACATCGCTCTTTTGAGCTATGCTGACGGTGAGAAGAGATACATCATCGCTCCTTACGGCCTCAAGCCCAATGACGTGGTTATGTCCGGTGAGACAGCAGAGATCAAGACAGGTAACGCTCTCCAGATCAAGGATATCCCGGTTGGTACAATTATCCACTGCATCGAGCTTTATCCCAACAAGGGCGCTCAGCTGGTAAGATCTGCAGGCGGCTTCGCTCAGCTCATGGCTAAGGAAGACAAGTTTGCTCAGGTTAGACTTCCCTCCGGCGAAGTTCGTATGATCAGAGTAGAGTGCAGAGCTACAATCGGTACAGTTGGTAACCTGGATTACGAAAACGTTTCTTACGGTAAGGCTGGTAGAATCCGTCACATGGGTATCAAGCCCACAGTTCGCGGTTCCGTTATGAACCCCTGCGATCACCCTCATGGTGGTGGTGAAGGTAGAGCTCCTATCGGTAGACCCGGCCCGGTTACACCTTGGGGTAAGCCTGCTCTTGGATACAAGACACGTAAGAAGAAACAGTCTGATAAGTACATCATCAGCAGAAGAAAGTCTAAGTAATGTGGAAGGAGGCTTTTAATAATGAGTCGTTCAATTAAAAAAGGACCTTACGTTGCAGAATCTTTGATGAAGAAGATCGAAGCAATGAACGAAAGCGGCAACAAGTCTGTTATCAAGACTTGGTCAAGAGCTTCAATGATTTTCCCGGAAATGACAGGACACACAATTGCTGTTCACGATGGCAGAAAGCATGTTCCGATCTATATAACAGAGGAAATGATCGGTCATAAGTTGGGTGAATTCGTTCCGACAAGAACATTCAAAGGCCATGTCGACAAGTCGGCAGATAAATCCTCTAAGGCTAGATGATCTTAACGGAAGGAGGACAATACTATGGCAACTAGAGAAAGAGAAAAGGCAGCTAAGAGAGCTGAAGCTCGTGACAACAGACCTCACGCTTCAGTCAACAATATAAGAATTCCTGCACAGAAGGTAAGAATAGTAATCGATCTGATAAGAGGTAAGGACGTTAATGAGGCTATTGCGATCCTCGCAAATACTCCCAAGTCCGCTTCTCCGATCGTGCTCAAGCTTTTGAAGTCTGCAATCGCAAACGCAGAGCACAACCTGTCCATGGCAACAGATAACCTGTACGTTCAGGAGATCTGGGCTAACGACGGTTTTATAATGAAGAGATTCATGCCTAGAGCAAAGGGCAGTGCAGCAGGTATCCAGAAGAGAACAAGCCACATCACGGTTGTTCTTAACGAGAGAAAGTAATATAGGGGGATCGTCAAGTGGGTCAGAAAGTTAATCCCAACGGATTAAGAGTTGGCGTTATTAAGGAATGGGATGCAAAATGGTATGCATCAAAGAAGAACTACGCTGACTTGTTGGTAGAAGATTATAACTTGAGAAATATGCTCAAGGAGAGCCTTAAGGATTCAAGCGTTTCTAAGATCGAGATCGAAAGAGCCGCAAACAAGATTCAGGTTAGCATTTATACAGCAAAGCCCGGCATTGTAATCGGCAAGAACGGTGCAAGAGTTGAGGAGATCAAGAAGGATATTATTGCTTTCACAGGCAAGGAGGTTTCCCTCAATATCGTTGAGATCAAGAATCCCGACAAGGATGCACAGCTCGTTGCAGAGAGCATTGCGGCTCAGCTGGAGAGAAGAGTATCATTCCGTCGTGCAATGAAGTTTGCTATGTCCCGTGCAGAAAAGGCAGGCGCTAAGGGTATCAAGACAATGGTATCAGGCCGTCTTAACGGTAACGAGATCGCAAGAAGCGAGGCTTACAACGAGGGTACAACTCCGTTGCAGACATTGAGAGCAGATATCGACTACGGTTTTGCTGAGGCACATACAACCTACGGTATCATCGGTGTTAAGGTTTGGGTTTACAAGGGCGAAGTCCTTGCCAAGGATAAGAACAACAAGTAATATGGGAGGCTTAGATAAATCATGTTAATGCCTAAGAGAGTTAAAAGAAGAAGAGTTCACAGAGGACGCATGAAGGGCCAGGCTCATAAGAACAACTTTGTTGCTTATGGCGAGTACGGCCTTATGTCCATGGAGCCTTCATGGATAACAAGCAATCAGATCGAGGCAGCCCGTGTTGCTATGACACGTTATGCTAAGAGAGACGGTAAGGTTTGGCTGAAGATATTCCCTCACAAGCCTGTTACAGAGAAGCCCGCTGAAACACGTATGGGTTCCGGTAAGGGTGCTCCGTCCTACTGGGTTGCAGTAGTAAAGCCGGGTACGGTTATGTTTGAAATCGCAGGTTTGTCAGAAGAAGTATCGAGAGAAGCTCTCCGTCTTGCATCTCACAAGCTTCCGGTTAAGTGTAAGATAGTAAAGAAAGAAGAAATGGGTGGTGAAGAATAATGAAAGCTACTGAAATTAGAGAAATGACAAATGAAGAGCTTACAAAAAAGCTTGAAGAATTTAAGAGTGAGCTTTTCGTTCTTCGTTTCCAGAATGAAACAGGTCAATTGGAAAACCCGATGAAGATAAACCTTATCAAGAAGGATATCGCAAGAGTAAAGACAGTTCTGCGCGAAAGAGCTGCTAATGTGAACGGCTGAGAAGGGAGGCAGTACTCATGGAAAGAAATCTTAGAAAACAGAGAATCGGTATTGTCATCAGCAATAAGATGGATAAGACTATCGTTGTTGCAATCAGAGAGAGAAAGCTCGATAAGCTTTATGGCAAGGTTGTAAACAGAACAAAGAAGCTCATGGCTCACGATGAGGAAAATCAGTGCGGCATCGGCGACAGAGTTCTCGTTATGGAAACAAGACCTCTCAGCAAGAACAAGCGTTGGCGCGTTGTGGAAGTTCTTCAGAAGGCAGATTAATTTAAGGAGGAATAACTGTGATTCAGCAGCAAACAATTTTATCTGTTGGCGACAACACAGGTGCTAAGGAGATCATGTGCATCAGAGTGTTGGGCGGCTCCGGCAGAGTATATGCAAATATCGGTGATATTATAGTTGCCAGCGTTAAAAGTGCAACACCCGGCGGCGTTGTAAAAAAGGGCGACGTTGTAAGGGCTGTAGTTGTTCGTTCAACAAAAGGCCTCAAGAGAGCTGACGGTTCCATTATTCGTTTTGACGAGAATGCAGCAGTTATCATTGATAAGGATAAGCAGCCTCGCGGAACACGTATTTTTGGGCCAGTAGCAAGAGAGCTCAGAGAAAAGGATTTCATGAGAATCATTTCTCTCGCGCCTGAAGTGCTTTAATTTGGAGGACGCAAATAATGAAAATGCATGTAAAGAAGAATGATAAAGTAATCGTTATTTCCGGTGAAGACGCAGGCGTAATCGGTAACGTTATTGAATCCATGCCTAAGGAAGGCAAGGTAGTTGTAAAGGGTGTAAACATCGTTAAGAAGCATGTTAGACCCAGAAATGCTCAGCAGCAGGGCGGAATTCTCGACCAGGAAGCTGCTATCTACGCATCAAAGGTAATGCTCTACTGCGACAAGTGCAAGGCAGGCGTTAGAGTTGCTCACAAGATCAACGAGGACGGCTCCAAGGTTAGAGTTTGCAAGAAGTGCGGCGAAGTGATTGAATAAGGCTGAGAGGAAGGAATAATAAAATGGATAGACTTATTGAAAAGTACAATAAGGAAGTAGTTCCTGCATTGCAGAACCGCTTCAACTATAAGAATGTTATGCAGATTCCGAAGCTGGAAAAGATCATCGTTAACATGAGAGTTGGCGAGGCTAAGGAAAACCCCAAGGCTCTTGAAGGCGCTATTGCAGACATGCGTATCATCACAGGCCAGCAGCCTGTTGTTACAGTAGCAAGAAAGTCCATCGCAAACTTTAAGGTTCGTGAAGGACAGAAGATCGGCTGCAAGGTAACACTCAGAGGCGACATGATGCTCAGCTTCTTTGACAGACTTGTTAACATAGCTCTCCCCAGAACACGTGACTTTAAGGGCGTGTCCAGAGATTCTTTCGACGGCAGAGGAAACTATGCTATGGGTATTAAGGAACAGCTCATTTTCCCTGAAATTGAGTATGACAAGATTGACAAGATCAGAGGCTTTGATATTATTATCGTAACAACAGCCCAGACTGACGAAGAGGCAAGAGTACTCCTTGAGGAATACGGTATGCCTTTCGCAAAGCAGTAAGGAGGAACAACAATGGCTAAGACATCTTTGAAGGTAAAGCAGCAGAGACCTGCTAAGTTTTCAACAAGAGAATATAACCGTTGCAAGATTTGTGGAAGACCTCATGCTTACTTGAGAAAGTACGGAATTTGCAGAATTTGTTTCAGAGAGTTGGCTTACAAAGGTGAAATTCCGGGCGTTCGCAAGGCTAGCTGGTAATCAACTTAAGGAGGAATAACAATGGCTATTACAGATCCTATAGCAGATATGCTTACTCGCATGAGAAATGCTCTCACAATCAGACAGGAAACTGTTATGATCCCTGTTTCTACGATCAAGGTTGCGATTGCAGATATTCTCGTGAGAGAAGGTTACATTAAATCATATAAGATAGTAAAAGAAGGAAAATTCGATTCAATAAGAGTTAGTCTGAAGTACACAGCTGACAAGAAGTCCGTTATCAGCGGTCTTAAGAGAATCAGCAAGCCCGGTCTTCGCGTTTACGCAGGAAAAGACGAGCTTCCTAAGGTGCTTGACGGCTTGGGCATTGCAATCGTTTCGACTTCAGGCGGTATTATGACGGAC
Source organism: Clostridia bacterium (assembly GCA_017935525.1). Lineage (GTDB taxonomy): Bacteria > Bacillota > Clostridia > HGM11327 > HGM11327 > SIG351. The sequence continues at coordinate 5,987 of JAGBHJ010000009.1, forward strand.
AAAGAAGCACGCAAGGCTGGCCTTGGCGGTGAAGTTCTCTGCTTCGTATGGTAATCGACCGGAATGAAAGGCGGATATTGATATGTCAAGAATAGGTAGAAAGGTAATTCCCGTACCGGCATCTGTTAAGGTAAACCTCGATGCTGATAAGGTTATCACAGTAAAGGGACCCAAGGGCGAATTACAGTATAAGATAAATCCCGAAATTACGGTTGAAGTTGAAGGCAATGAGATCAGATGCTCTCGTTCCAGCGACGAGCAGAGAGACAGAGCTCTTCACGGTCTTACAAGAGTGCTTATCAACAACATGGTTGTTGGTGTCACAGATGGCTTCAGCAAGACTCTTGAGGTTGTGGGTGTTGGTTACAGAGCAGAAAAGAAGGGCAAGGCTCTTCACCTGAACGTAGGCTTCTCTCACCCCATTATTTTTGAAGAGCCCAAGGGCATCACGATCGATGTTCCCAACCAGAACACGATCGTAGTTAATGGCTACGACAAGGTACAGGTTGGCGAGGTTGCTGCTAAGATCAGATCCTTCAGAAAGCCCAATCCGTATGCAGACAGTGCTGCTTATGCTAAGGGTATCAGATACCAGGGCGAGCGTATTGCTGTTAAAGAAGGCAAGAAGTCAACTAAATAATCGGTAAGGAGAACAGCAAATGGTTAGTAAAGTAAATAGTAATGAAAAGCGTCTCGAGCGTCATAGAAGAATTAGAAAGAATTTGAACGGCACAAGCGAAAAGCCCCGTTTTGATGTTTTCCGCAGCTCCAAGCACATTTATGTTGATTATCGATGACACAAAGGGCGTAACACTTGTTGCAGCTTCAACTGTTGAAAAGGAGATCGCTGAGGCGGTTGCCGGCAAGACAAAGACAGAGGCTGCTCAGATCGTTGGTCAGATCGCTGCTGAAAGAGCAAAGGCAAACGGTATCGAAACAGTTGTGTTCGACCGTGGCGGATACATCTATCACGGCAGAGTTAAGGCTGTAGCAGACGGCGCAAGAGAAGCCGGACTCAACTTCTGAGGAGGAAAAGAACAATGCGTATTGATTACAGTAAGATGGAAAATCAGCTTCAGGAGAAGCTCATTAAGTACAACTCTGTTACTAAGGTTGTTAAGGGCGGTAAGAACAACCGTTGGAGCGCTATCGTAGTTGTTGGTGACAACAACGGTCACGTTGGCGTAGGCAGCGGTAAGGCTATCGAAATCGGTGAGGCTCACAGAAAGGCAAACGAGGCTGCTAAGAAGCACCTTATGTACGTTCCCAGAAGAGGCTCCACAATTCCTCACAGAATTATCGGTGAATTCGGTAGCGGTAAGGTACTCATCATGCCCGCAAGACCCGGTACAGGCGTTATCGCCGGCGGTGCGGTTCGTGCAGTGCTTGAGTTGGCAGGTGTTAAGGACGTAAGAGCAAAGAACTTGGGTTCTAACAATGTTGGTAACGTTCTTAATGCTACATTGGACGCTCTTTCAAAGCTTAAGGATGCAGAGACTGTTGCTAAGAACAGAGGCAAGACAGTTGAAGAGATCCTTGAGTAATCGGAGGTAGTTATAATGGCAAAGATCAAGGTTACTCAGATTAAGAGTACAAACAAAGAAACTGAAAAGCAGAAGGCTAATATCAAGGCTCTCGGTCTTAAGAAGATCCGCGACAGCCGAGTTTTTGAGGATACACCGGATATTATGGGTAAAATCAAGGCGGTTGCTCACTTGGTAAAGGTTGAGCCTGCTGATAACGAATAATTCGGAGGTGTAAACGTGAAGCAGCATGAATTAAAGCCCGTTAAGGGCGCTTTGGCTAAGGCTACAAAGCGTAGAGGCCGTGGTACAGCTACCGGTCAGGGTAAGACAGGCGGTAGAGGTGAGAACGGTCAGTGGTCCAGAAGCGGCGGCGGCGTAAGAATCGGTTTTGAAGGCGGTCAGATGCCTCTCGTAAGACGTTTGCCTAAGCGTGGCTTCCACAATCATTTCGAAATCACTTACACAGAAGTAAACGTTGAGCGTTTTGAAATTTTTGAGGACGGCACAGTTGTAACACCTGAATTGCTTTTGGAAAACGGCATCATCAGAAAGCTCAATGACGGAGTTAAGGTTCTCGGCAGAGGCGAGCTCACAAAGAAGCTTACAGTAAAGGCTAACAAGTTCACAGACGGTGCAGTATCTAAGATAGAAGCGGTAGGTGGAAAGACAGAGGTGCTCTGATGCTTGAGACATTCAAAAATGCGTGGAAAGTAGTTGAGATCAGAAAAAAACTGTTGTTCACTCTTTTGATAGTGGCAATATTCAGAATCGGTTGCTGTATCCCTGTTCCCGGTGTCGACATGACTAAGGTGGCAGAGGTAGTAAACGGTAACTCTTTCTTCGGTTTGTTCAACGTACTTACCGGCGGTGCATTCGAAAGATATGCAATTTTCGGTTTGGGTATCAGCCCTAACATTAATGCTTCAATCATTATTCAGCTCTTAACAATGGTCATCCCTGCTCTTGAGCGTTACTCCAAGGAGGGCGAAGAGGGTAGAAAGAAGATCGCAAAAATTACAAGATTTGCTACATTGGGTATTGCCCTGCTGATGTCAGTAGGCTTTACAGTAGGTATGAGAGCAACTATCGACAACAGCTTCCTTACTTATTTCTTTGTAGTTCTCACATTGACAGCAGGTGCAATGCTTACAATGTGGTTGGGTGAGCAGATCACAGAGAGCGGTATCGGCAACGGTATCTCAATGCTCATCTTTGCAGGTATCGTATCACAGATCGTACCTTCCTTTGCTGCACTGATCAGAACTGTTGTTGCAGGCAGCATGGGTTGGTGGTGGCTCCCGGTTATCGTGGTTGGCGTAGTGTTCATATTTGCGGCTATCGTATTTATGGACAAGGGCGAAAGAAAGATCGCTGTAAACTATGCTCAGAGAGTGGTTGGTCGTAAGGTGTACGGCGGACAGAGCACTCATATTCCTATGAAGCTCAACCCGTCAGGCGTATTGCCCATCATCTTTGCGATGTCAATCGTAATGCTCCCCCAGATGATCGGTTCATGGTTCCCCAAGAGCGGATTTACAAGCTTTGTTGGTAGATTCTTCTCCAGCACATCCTTGCTCCACATTGTGATCTATGCGTTGCTTGTAATTTTCTTTGCTTTCTTCTATACGACGATGACGTTCAATCCTATTGAGGTTTCCAAGAACCTCAAGGAAAACGGCGGCTTTGTACTGGGTATTCGTCCCGGTAAGCTTACGTCTGATTATTTGGCAAAGATTCTCAACAGATTGACTCTGGCAGGTTCTATTTTCCTTGCACTGTTGGCGATACTCCCTAACATTTTGGGCGCGTTCGTTCCTGTGTTGAGCGGAATTGCAATCGGCGGATCTTCCACGATCATTCTTGTAAACGTAGCACTTGAGACTGCATCGCAGCTCGAATCCATGATGCTCATGCGTCATTACAAGGGATTCCTCAAGGCGTAAAAAGAAGGTAGCACGTTGATAATCATAAAAAATTTATCTGAAATTGAGTTGATGCGAAAGTCCGGAGAGCTTCTGGCAGAGGTACTTCTTCTGCTGGAGGACGCTGTAAAGCCCGGCGTGTCAACGGCAGATCTGGATAATTTAGCTGAAAAGTTTATAACGGGACACGGTGCATATCCCACATTTAAGGGATATGCGGGTTTCCCGGCAGCTATATGTGCATCGGTAAACGAGGAGCTGCTCCACGGTATCCCTTCCAAAAGAAAGATACTCAGAGAGGGCGACATAATCTCCATCGATGCGGGTGTTAACTACAAGGGACTTAACACCGACGCCGCAAGGACCTTTGCGGTGGGCAAGATATCCGAGGATGCTGAAAGAATTATACAGGTAACGGAGGAGTCGTTCTTCAGGGGCTTGCCCCATGCCTTGGTGGGAAACCGTCTTTACGACATTTCCGCAAGGATAGGACAACACATTGAGCGAAACGGTTTTAAGGTAGTTACGGATTACGTTGGTCACGGTGTGGGCAGAGAGCTCCACGAAGACCCAAGCATTCCAAACTACGGCAAGCCGGGCACGGGCATAAGGCTCAGAGCCGGCATGACATTGGCCGTTGAGCCCATGGTAACTACCAGAAGTCATCAGGTAAAGGTGCTTGACGACGGCTGGACGGTGGTTGCCAGGGACGGCTTGTACTCAGCACACTATGAGAACACCATCCTTCTGACAGAGGAAGGACCGGAAATACTCACTCTTAAGGAAAAGTCATGAGCTTTGCAGTGGGTGATGTGGTAATGTCCACAGCCGGCCACGACCGCGGCACATTGCTGGCGGTGGTCAGGGTTGAGGACGGATATGTGTGGGTGGCTGATGGGCAAACCAGAAGGCTTGATGCTCCAAAAAGAAAAAATCCCGGGCACTTGAGCAGCGTGGGCAGATTTGACGAGGACGTCAGTTCTCAGCTGCTGCAAAGGTGCGGCGAGTTTGAGGTCAAACGCGGTACGGGCGATGCCGGTCTGCGGAAAAGACTGAAGGCGTTCACAATTGAATTCTAAAAAATGAGAGGTAATTTTCGTGAGTAAGAACGATGTAGTTGAGTTGGAAGGTGTAGTGCTGGAGGCATTGCCGAACTTCACTTTTAAGGTGCAGCTGGAAAACGGACACAAGGTTACAGCCTATGTTTCCGGTAAGATGAGAAGCAATTTCATCAGAATAGTTTCCGGTGACAGAGTTACGGTGGAGCTTTCACTCTACGATCTGAATTTGGGTAGAATCACAAGAAGAGGTAACTGATGTCGGTAACGGCTCAGTAAGATTTATAAATTGTCGGAAAGGAGTGGACCTTGCACTCGGTGTAAGATCCCAATAAGAACATGAAAGTAAGACCTTCTGTAAAGAAGATGTGTGACAAGTGCAAGATAATCAGACGTAACGGCAAGGTTATGGTCGTATGCTCTGAATCTCCTAAGCACAAGCAGAGACAGGGCTGATAAATAGCACCACGCTATTACAGCAACAAAACAAAGAACAGTAAATTTTTTAATTATACGGAGGTAGAAGAATGGCGCGTATATCCGGTGTTGACCTTCCCAAGGAAAAAAGAGTTGAGATAGGGTTAACGTATATTTATGGTATCGGCAAGGCAACTTCTGACGAGATCTTGAAGACGACTGGTATTGACCCGGACAAGAGAGTAAAGGATCTTTCGGATGACGAAGTAGCAGTATTGAGAAACTACATTGAACACAACCTGCAGGTAGAAGGTGACCTCAAGAGACAGATCGCTCTTAACATTAAGAGACTCGTTGAGATCGGCTGCTACAGAGGTCAGAGACACAGAAGATCTCTCCCCTGCAGAGGACAGAGAACCAAGACCAACGCTCGTACGAGAAAGGGTCCCAAGGTAACTCGTGTTAAGTCTAAGAAGAAGTAATAAAGGAGGGCATTGACAATGGCTAAGACAGCTAAGAAGACAACAAGAAGAGTTGAAAAGAAGAACATTGAAAAAGGTGCTGCACATATTACTTCCACATTTAACAATACGATTGTAACGATCACAGATGTACAGGGTAATGCGATATCATGGGCAAGCGCAGGCGGCCTTGGATTCAAGGGCTCCAAGAAGAGCACACCGTTTGCAGCTCAGATGGCAGCAGAAACAGCTGCTAAGGCAGCAATGGAGCACGGACTCAAGACAGTAGAAGTATTCGTAAAGGGTCCCGGCTCAGGTAGAGAATCGGCAATCCGTTCTTTGCAGGCAACAGGCTTGGAAGTAACACTCATCAAGGATGTAACTCCCATTCCTCACAATGGCTGCAGACCGCCGAAGCGTAGAAGAGTTTGATGGAGGTATAGAAAATGGCTAGATATACAGATTCACAGTGCAGATTGTGCAGAAGAGAAGGACAGAAGCTTTTCCTCAAGGGTGACAGATGTTACTCTGACAAGTGCTCCTTCGCTAAGAGACCTGCAGCTCCCGGACAGCACGGCGCAACGGCTAAGAAGACAAACAGCAACTACGGCGTACAGCTCAGAGAAAAGCAGAAGGTTAGACGTATCTACGGTGTGCTTGAGGGCCAGTATGCAAGATGCTTTGCTATGGCTGAAAAGATGCCCGGCATGGCTGGTGAGAACTTCCTCTCTTTGCTTGAGAGAAGACTCGACAACGTAGTATTCAGAATGGGCTTTGCTAATTCCAGAAATCAGGCAAGACAGCTTGTGAACCATGGCCACTTTATGGTTAACGGTCACAAGGTTGACATACCGTCATATATTATCGAAGCAGGCGATACAGTATCAGTTCGTGAACGCAGCGCAAACGGTGCATTCTTCACAAGCATCAAGGAAGGCGCTAAGAAGACAACTCCTGCATGGGTTGCAGTTGATTATGAAAAGCTCGAGGGTAAGGTTGTTACTCTGCCCAAGAGAGAAGATATTGACTTTGATGTTCAAGAGAACCTTATCGTTGAGTGGTATTCTAAGTAATTTTGATGCCGCTTGACAGAGTTATTTAGACAAGGAGGGTGTATTATGTTAGAATCAGAAAAACCGAGAATAGAAATTGTTGAGCATAAGCCGGAAGAAAACTACATGAAATTTGTGGTTGAACCCTTGGAGAAGGGATTTGGAACGACCCTTGGTAATGCTTTGAGAAGAGTAATGCTTTGGTACGTACCCGGTGCAGCCGTAAAAAACATCAAGATCGATGGTATTATGCACGAGTTTTCTACGATTCGCGGTGTAAAGGAAGATGTTGTTGACATTATACTGAACCTTAAAACTCTTGCGATAAAGATGACTGAAGAGGGTCCCAAGACAATGCGTATAAACGCTAAGGGTCCCTGCACGGTTACAGCCGCTGACATTGAGGCAGACATTGATGTTGAGATCGTAAACAAGGATCTTCACATTGCAACACTTAACGAGGACGCTGACCTTTACATGGAAATGACAGTGGACAAGGGCAGAGGCTTTGTTGTTGCAGAGAAGAACAAGGAAGACATCATCGGTCTTATCCCGATTGATGCAGTTTACTCTCCTATCACAAAGGTCAACTTCTATGTTGAGGACACTCGTGTTGGTAACGTTACAGACTACGACAAGCTTACGCTTGAGGTTTGGACAAACGGTGCTATCGAGCCTCAGGAGGCTGTAAGCTATTCTGCAAAGGTTCTTTGCGAATATTTGGGATTATTTGTTAATTTGACGGACACAAACGAGACGTTCGAGGTCGTTAAGGTAGAAAATGAGGTCGCTCCCAACAAGATGGCCGATATGCCTATCGAGGAGCTTGAGCTGTCAGTTCGTTCGTACAATTGTTTGAAGCGTGCAAATATCAACACCATCGGTGAGCTTATGCTCAAGACAGAGGACGAGATGATTAAGGTTCGTAACCTTGGCAAGAAGTCCCTGGACGAGGTAACACAGAAGCTCCTCAGCCTTGGTATTGCACTGAGAAAATCCGAGGAATAAATCCTCTAATAAAAAGTTTAATATCGTTGAAAGGAGAGGCTTTTCAAGTTAATTGAATAAGCGACTTTAATTGTGGGTACAAGAAAGTTAGGCAGAAACAGCAGTCAGAGACGCGCTATGCTCAGAGGTCTTGCAACAGATCTTCTTTGGTACGGCAGAATTACTACAACAGAAGCTCGTGCTAAGGAGCTCAGAGGCATAGTTGATTCTCTCTTGACATTGGCTATTAACAATTACGACAAGACTGTTAAGGTTACAAAGAACGTTAAGGGTGAGGACGGCGTAGTTACAGCGGTAGAGTTCGAGAACGATGCTCCCGAAAAGCTCAACGCAAGAAGAAAGATCATGTCTTATGTTTACGACAAGAAGGCAGAGAAGAATGATGGCGAAACAAGAGTTGAGTACGCTGAGAGAACAAAGGACGCTAAGCATCCCCTCGTAGAGAAGATGTTCAGAGAGTACGGTCCTAAGTACAGAGCGCGCAACGAAGAAAAGAATTGCGCAGGCGGCTACACAAGGATCATCAAGATGGGACCCAGACGTGGCGACAACGCTGAAGAGGTTATCATCGAGTTGGTTTAATACCGTATAATGGCAGGGCGTTTTCCCCTGTGTAAAAGAAATAAAGCCGACCTGTGGTTTTGATCATGGGTCGGCTTTTGTAATATGTACCTGTGCTGACAAAGGGGGCAGGAAGAAGACGTTTATTTGCTTGATTACATTTTTTCAGCCATATCATATTTTTCTATTGACTTTTGACAAAAAATATGATAAACTTTAGACAGAACAATACTACACAAAAGGAGATACATTATGAAATGCCCATATTGCTCAACACCTGACACAAGAGTGGTTGACAGCCGTGCGGATGAGAACGATCTTTCCATCAAAAGGCGCAGGATCTGCCCTAACTGTCAGAAGAAGTTTACAACCTACGAATATATAGAGCGCCCTACCATCTACGTGGTAAAGAAGGATGGCAGGAGAGAGCTTTTTGACCCCGACAAGATCAAGCGCGGATTGATAAAGGCTTGCGAAAAGCGCCCCGTTGCCATTGAGGAGATCGACAGGGTAGTCAACAAGATAAAGGACAGCGTTGAATCCTCTATGGAAAAGGAGATCGCATCCACCAAGATCGGTGAGTACATCATGCAGGAGCTTAAGATACTGGATGACATCGCCCACGTAAGATTTGCTTCCGTATACAGACAGTTTAAGGACATCAACGGCTTTTTGGATGAGATCAACAACTACGTCAAGCTGCAGGAAGAGCATAACAAATGAGAGAAACACCCAACAATACAAAAAGACCCCAGCTAAAGACGGTAAATCCCACAAGGGGGACTGCAACGGCATCCTCAAGGAGTGGGCCGCCGCGGGGTAAAAAAAGAAGGAGGGGTGGCATCCGCATTGGCGGTGTCATCATAAGACCCAGGTTTATACTGCTTTTGCTGGCAATCACGGTGCTGATAGGCGTTGTTATAGGCAATGCTACCAAGCCACCGGATTGCTACGAGATCAGTTACAGCAGCATCGTTATGCACGAAACTGCGGATGCGGTGCTGATCAAAAATGAGTACGGATATTCCTATCCCGAGGAATCCACGCTGGTATGGCGTCTGCCCGACGGCTCCAAGGTGGAGATCGGGGATGTGGTGGCGGTGGTAAGGACTCTGGGCTTTAACGAGGACTGGTACGCTCAGCTGGAGATCGCAAGGCGCAACACAATAGAGTACATGGTCAACAAGCTCCCTCAGGATGACGCAGAGGTCTGGAGTAAGCTGGATATTATAGAGAGCAATATCGAGCTTATCAGCAGCGAAATGCTTAAGGTGATATCCCACTCTCCCGAAAGATATAAGGAATTTTCCGAGCAGCTGACGTTGCTCTATACGGAAAAGAAGAATATCCTCCTGGCGGAGTTTAACGGCGACAGAAATCTGGACGATTATTTGTCCCAGGAGGAGCTTATACAGAACAAGATAGACCAGTACACTGTTGAGGTGGTGGCAACATCCGAGGGAATACTCTCCTACAACACCGACGGCTATGCGAATTTGTATAACTACGACAGCATTGAGTCTGTAACGAGCAAGGTTTTTGACAATATTCTGGAGGATTCGTATTCCTCTGCGGTTAAGAATACAAGGGGCGCCAGCGATTTTTATATTTCCGACATGAGCGTGTGCTACATCGCCATGAAGGGTACGGGCAACACCTTCAAGTATCTTGACGATAACGACGAGGCGATAATCCGCATCAACGACGGCAGTTTGCAGTATATGGCGGTGGTAAAGAGTGTCAGTCATGACACAGACAGCTCATACATCATCGTTGAGCCGGAGGGGATATTTGACCAGCTGTACAGAGAGCGCAGTATGACTGTTACGGTACAGAAGACGTGGACGGGCTTGGTTATTCCCAAGGAGCACATCGTCCGCAAGCAGGACAGAAACGGCGTTTACGTGTACGAGGATGGCAAAAAACGGTTTGAGCCCATCGACATTCTGTCAGAGAATGACGAGGTGGTGGTGCTGAATACCGATTCCGTAAACAACGTATTCAAGCGCGGAATGTTGATAGTAAAGCAGTAGTATATGCTAATGACGGACTCCTGTGCGGCGTTGCCGCTTGGAGTCCGCTTTGTTTTGAGGCTCGGATCTGATCCGTACTTGCAAAACGGACGGCACAGGGTAAGATACGGTATATTATTACACGCAGTAAAAAAATATTTTGTAAAAATACAAAAAAGGTATTGACAAATGATAAAGTAATGTGATATAATACAGACAGAACAGTATTTCACAGAAAGGAGATGCGAAATGGCATTCAAGTTTTCAGGAGAAAAGCAGTTGTATGTGGAGCTGGCGGAGCGCTACGAGAATTACATCCTTCAGGGTGTGATCAAGTGCGGCGACAAGCTGCCCACGGTAAGAGAGGCATCAAGAGATTTTGGCGTAAACCCTCAGACGGTGGTAAAGGCTTATAATCTTCTTGAGGATAAGAAAATGATTCGCTCCATCCCCAGGCGCGGTATATACGTTATATGGGGCGAGGAGGAGATGATCCAGGATGAGAAGGAAAACGGCGTGGTGCACGACGAGCTTTTCTAGAAGATAGTTACAAAGCGCACGATCCTTGATCTTAAGGATAAGGGCGTAAAGGCGGAGGACGTATTGAGGACCGTAAAGGAGGTCTACAAATTATGATCAACATCAACATAAACAGCCATAGTCTTGGCGGAAATAAAGTATTGGAGAATGTGAAGCTGGAGATACCCACGGGCGTAATATTGGGCTTGGTGGGTGTCAACGGTGCGGGAAAGAGTACACTTTTGAGGATAATGTCGGGCGTTTATAATGCGGACGAGGGCGACGTGCTGTACGACGGCGACTCCCCCAAGGACGCAAGTACAAGGAGCAGAATATTCTTTTTGCCCGACGACCCATATTACACCTCACAGACCACCTGCAAGAGCATGCTGGAAATGTACAGGACCTTTTATCCTAAAATGGATATTGACGTGTATAAGACCTTTATAAGCAAGTATTCCTTGGATGAGAAAAAGCCTATAAGGACATTTTCCAAGGGTATGCGACGTCAGCTGTACATTGCGTTGGCGCTGGCGATAAAGCCCGAGTATCTGCTTTTGGACGAGGCATTTGACGGACTTGACCCTCGCTCCAGAAAGCACTTTAAGGACGAGCTGATAAAGCTGGTGGATAACAACGGTACCACCGTGGTAATATCCAGCCACTCTTTGAGGGAGCTTGAGGATTTCTGCGATATGTTTGCAATGCTGGACAACAAGACTGTTTCCACCTCCGGCGACATAGAGGAGAAGGTGGCAACGCTTTGCAAATTCCAGCTGGCGTTTACAAGTGACGTTGACGACGAGGCTCTGGAGGCGCTTGCACCCGTGGCGCTGAGGGTCAACGGCAGATTTGTGCAGATAGTATTGGAGGACACAGCTGAAAACGCAATGGAAAAGCTCAAGGCTCTTGAGCCTGCCGTTATTGAGGAAATGCCCATAGACTTTGAGGAGATGTTTATCAGCGAGGTTGAAAGGGGGGCCTGATATGACGAGTATTTGCAAGTATCTGCGCGGCAATATCAAGACGATAGCGCTCAGAATGATATTTGTAACTGTGCTGGGCTTGATATTTGTGGTTTCCGCAGGCAGGGAGGACCTTTCCGTTGTAAACGGCATGGCAAGGGGAGATTATTATAAGTTTGACCTGGAGTATTGGTTTATCCCCGTGCTGTTCTTTGCGTGGAGCCTGCTGGTGCCCATTGTGGAGTTTGAGGGCTTTATTAACAAGAGAAACTTGGATACTCTGTATTCAATGCCCATCAGCAGAAAAAGTCTTATGACTGCCCGCACCATAAGTGCCTTTGCACAGATGGCAATACCCTTTTGGGTGGTAAATTTGTTCTGGTATTTTTACAGAATATTCGGCAATAGCTGTTACAGACAGGATATGGTGTGGCTGACTATGGGGCTTACCTTTGCGCTGTGCCTTGTGACGCTTGCGTGTGCGGAGTTCTTCTTTTTGAACGGCAATTCCGTGTGGGACGGCGTTATACTGGTGGGCATGGGCGTGATATCCTACTTTGCGGTGATGGTTATACTGGGTGTAATCATAAGGTCGGGCATCAGCACCGTGGTAAAAACGTTTATGTCATTGCCTGCTTTGCTGCTGTTTATAGCCACCAACGACGAAATATCGATGAGGTACTACGTTCAGGGCGAATGGCGCAACGAGAGTACGTCTGATTGGATAAGCGAATTTACGGAAAAGGTATCCGTATCACTTATACTGTGGGCAGTGCTTGCAGTAGTGATGATGGTGGCAAGCTACCGTATATTTACCCGCCGCAGGGCAGAAACTGCCGAGGGCATATCCGACGGCTGGTTTGGCTACAAGCTTATGATGCCGCTGTATTCCGTTGCGGCAATGCTCTTCTGCAGCATACTGATAGGTGAGGGAATGAACGCGGAGGCAATAGGCTTTAAGCTGGTGTTCTTTTTGATAGTGGTGCTGGGCTACGTTGTTTACCGCAGAGGCTTTAAGTTCAAAAAATCGGATCTGATATTCATGGCGGTGCTCTTGGTGGCGTCCTTTTCGGGATTGACTGACCTTGCAGTGTCGGGAGTGCCGTGGTCCGTGGTGTTTGGCTGACGGTGGCAACAAAAATAAAGGAGAAAAGCTATGTTAGTTAATTATATCAAGAGTCAGCTCAAGCGCCGCTGGATACCAATGGCGGTGGTAAGCGTATTGGGCGTGGTGATTTTGATTGCAATGGGCGACAGACCCAGCGACTACGAGGTCAACGAAATGCATCTGTCGTTTGCTCCGTATTTTTCCACGGTGCTGACGGTGATGGTTATGTGGGCTATGCTGGTGCCTATAATGCAGTTTGCGGATTATATGAGCAAGCGCAACGTGGATACTGTGTTTGCGTTGCCTGTCAAGAGGACCTCTCTGATGACGGCGGAGCTTATATGCTCGGCGGTGCAGGTGCTGGTGCCCTATACGGTGATGTTTCTGTTCTGGTTCTTATACAGAATAGCTGGTAAGGCGTGCTTTGACCCGTCATGGGTGCCTGTAATGTACCTTTGGGGTATATGGGTGCTGCTGGTGCAGATGCTTTTGGCGGCATTCTGGACAATGAACGCCAATACCCTTTGGGATGCGGTGATATTCGTGCTGCTGGGCGTTTTCCTGCCGGAGGTAGTGTGGGGGTCACTGGAATCCATGGGTATGAGCTTTGCGAACATGGGTGACAATGATTTCTTGTCATTCTACAACAGTGTTTTCCGCATAACTGACAATCTTGAACGGTTTATGAAATTGAGCTACATGAGTGTCGAGGATGCTTGGATACATGAACATGGTCTGGCTTATATTACCTCTAAGGGAATTGCTTTTGCGCTGACAATATGGTCCGCCGTTGGGGTTGCAGCGGTGTACGGCATCAGAAAGGCGTTTGCTACACGCAGAGCAGAGGATATTGAAGGTACTTCGGAGAGCCTTTTCGGCTACAAGCTTATATTGCCCATATACAGCGTTGGCGGTATGCTCTTTGCGACGGATATGTTTGCATCCGAAATGCTGTACATAATAGGTCTTGCCATAATACTGACGGGCTTTGCAATATACCGCAGAGGCTTCAGACTCAAGCGCTGGGATATAGTGTTTATTGCGGCTATGGCGGTAATGGCGTACAGCGGGCTGTTTGCGGCGATGATAGAAAGATAACAAGAAACAACATAAAGGCGTGTGTGCGAAAAGGGGCGGACTGACGGTGTCCGCCCCGTGATATTTTAAAAAATTATGCGGGAAAAAAGAGAAAATTTGTTCCGCGGGGGTTGAAATTTCCGCGGTTTGATGTTACAATAACGTAAGACCGATATTTTAAGGAGTGAAAGTGATGAAAATACACGAATCGGCGGAAAACTACCTGGAAACCATACTGATACTGGAAAAGCGCATAGGCATGGTGCGCTCCATAGACATTGCAACGGAGCTGGATTACACCAAGCCCAGCGTAAGCGTTGCCATGAAGCACCTGCGCACGGACGGATATATAGAGGTTGACAAGGGCGGCTACATCACCCTGCTGGATAAGGGCAGGCAGATAGCGGAAAAAATGTACGAAAGGCATACCCTCATCACCAACTGGCTTAAGGCAATAGGTGTAAGCGACGGTGTGGCGGCGGAGGATGCCTGCAAAATAGAGCACGTAATAAGTGAGGAGAGCTTTGAGGCCATCAAAAGGGTCATCAGCTCCGACAATTGATATAAAAGGAGAAGTACATTATGGAATTAAGTATAAGCTCATACAGCTACAGCAGGGCGTATTCTGACACGTTTACCTTGGAGGATGCCATCAGGCACGCAAAGAAGACGGGCTTTGACGGAATGGAGTTTTTGGACGGACTTTCCTACAAAAATTACTCCGCTTTGGACGCAATGCGCTACTACGGCGACCTTGCAAGGGAGAACGGACTTAAGGTGTATAACGTTGACAGCGGCATAAACCTTTTGGCGGAGGACTTCAGAGAGCAGATACAGAGAGGTAAGGATCTTATCGACCGCACAGAGGCCATTGGTGCCCCCTGTGTGCGCTGTGATACTCTTGGCGGAGGATTTGGCACGGCTGCAAACGGAGGCATCAGACAGGCAATAAAGACCATTGCAGAGGGCATCGGCGAGGTGGCTGATTACGCCGCAGAAAAGGGCATAAACCTTCTGGTGGAAAATCACGGCATCATCATGCAGGACAGCATTGTTGTGGAGGAGCTTATCAATACGGTGGCAAGACCCAACTACGGCGCGCTGGTGGATATCGGCAACTTCCTTTGCGCTGACGAAAATCCCGTTGAGGCTGTGGGCAGAATGGCAAGATACGTAAAGCACGTGCATCTTAAGGATTTCCACGTAAAGAGTGGCAACGAGGTATTTCTGGCAAGAAGGGGCTGGTTTGGCTCCAGAGGCGGCAATTACCTGAGGGGTGCAATATTGGGTCACGGCAACGTGCCCGTTTACCAGTGCCTCAGAGTGCTTAAGAACAACGGCTACAACGGTGCTATATCCCTTGAATTTGAGGGCGTTGAGGATTGCATCTACGCCATCGAGGCGTCCTTTGAGGCGATGAAGGCTGCGCAGAGCCTTTTGGGCTGATGCAAAGAATAGAGCTGATATGCTTTGGCAAGCTTCGTGAGTCCTTTTGGCGGGACGCTGTGGCGGAATACACAAAAAGGCTTTCCGCATACTGCAAGCTGACTGTGACGGAGCTGGCAGAGGAGCCCCTACCCATGAAGCCGTCCCAAAAGGAGATAGAAAAGGCTTTGGAGGCGGAGGCGGAAGCCGCCCTTAAGTACATCAACCGCGGCAAGAGCTACGTGTTTGCGCTGTGCGTGGAGGGCAAGCAGATGCCGTCGGAGGCGTTTGCCCAAAGGCTGGAGCAGATAGCCACCATGGGCGAGGGGGACGTGGTATTCCTGATAGGCTCGTCCTACGGGCTTTCCCCAAGGCTTAAGGCGCTGGCGGACGCACGGATATCCTTTTCCCAGATGACGTTTCCCCATCAGATGATGAGGGTGATACTGACGGAGCAGCTGTACAGGGCGTACACCATAATCGAGGGTAAGACGTATCATAAGTAAAATGGACCCCCTCTACCCATATGCGGCGGAGGGGTATTTTTTTTTCAACAGGAGACAATATGAGCAAATTTATGGACAGAGCCGTAGAGGAGGCAAAAAAGCGGGGCGGTACGGTCTACGGCATATCCCAGATACATAATGGCATTGCGGAAAACGTGACCATCACCCCTGCAAACCCTTGCCAGGATACTTATTCCGTGGCAAAGGCGTTTACCGTGACGGCAATAGGTATGCTGTGGGACGACGGCGTGCTGGATACGGATGAGAGGATAGTTGACATCTTCCGCGACGAGCTTTGCGACGGCATGGACCCCAAATGGCAGGAGATGACGGTGCATCACGTGTTAAAGCACAGATGCGGCTTTCCGGGAGGATACGTTGACATTGACTGCATAGACGTCAACACAATGGGGGAGGATCTGTTGCAGTATCTTTTTAAGACAAAGCTGCTTTATTCCCCGGGCGAGCAAAAGACGTACAGCGACGGCGCGTATTACCTTTTGTCCAGAGTAGTGACGAAAAAGACGGGCTTTGGGCTGGATGAGTTTTTGTGGCGGAGACTGTTTTTCCCGCTGGGCTTCAGAGAGGCTGCGTGGAGCAAGTGCCCCATGGGCTACGCAATGGGCGCTACGGGACTTTATATCTACACAAGCGATATGGTAAAGCTGGGTCAGCTGTACCTTGACGGTGGCGTTTACAACGGCAAGCGCATCATATCCGAGGAATGGGTGGATATAGTCAAGCAGAGAGAGTACGAGTTTGAGAGGACTCCCCACGGCGGCTACCGCAAGGGCGGCATGCGCGGTCAGATGGTGATGTTCTACCCCGAGCAAAACAGGGCGGTGGCGTGGCACTCCCACGAGGGTGACGTTGCTGTGGACCGGTGGATAGAGGAGTACGCACAGGAGGCGGAGTAACCCCTTGGGGTCTTGTAAAAAACGGGAAAATATGATACAATAACAGCACATAATAATCTACGGAGGAAAGCATTATGATATACGAATATAAGACGAGGGGCACCTGCTCCAGAAAAATAATCCTCGATATTGAGGACGGCGTTATCAAGTCCGCGGTGTTTGAGGGCGGCTGCCACGGCAACACTCAAGGTATTTCCAAGCTTGTTGAAGGCATGAGGGTGGACGACGTTATTGCCCGCTTGGAGGGCGTTGATTGCAGAGGCAGAGGCACTTCCTGCCCCGATCAGCTGGCAAAAGCGCTCAAGGAAGCGAAAAATTTATAAAAAATTCGATTTTTTACGGAAATTTTCAAAAAAACCTCTTGACAAAAATCGATTTTTGTATTAAAATAAATCAGCGTGATTGTTGACGGCGGAATGCTGTCGGCGGAGCGTACCAAAAAATGAATTTTATCATCAAGACTTTTTGGCCGGCCGCGTGTGCGGTTGCCTTTTTGTCGTTTGAGATTTGAAGGAGGTTGTCACAATGAGAGATCAGATCGTTTTGGCATGCACAGAGTGCAAGCAGAGAAACTATACAACAACAAAGAACAAGAAGACTCAGACAGGCAGAGTTGAGTTTTCTAAGTATTGCCGTTTTTGCAAGAAGCATACTGTTCACAAAGAGACAAAGTAATCAGTGAGGAACTATCGTGGAAACAGAAAGATTACCTGATATCGACAGAAAGAATATCAGCAAGAAATCAAAGGCCAAGGATAACAAGAAGGCTGATGCAAAGAAGGACAAGGCAAAGAAGAGTCGCTCCAACTATGCTAAAGAGGTTGTTGCGGAGTTGAAGAAGGTATCCTGGCCCTCAAAGCAGGATGTCGTCAAGTCAACGGGTGTTGTTGTTGCCATCGTTCTTGCGCTGGGCTTGATCGTCGGCGCGTTTGACTATTTGTTCGGTGCATTGATCGGCCTTATCGTAGGCTGACAAGGAGCGTACAAATGGAAGAACAGAACAACACAATGCAGTCTGCGCAGTCCAATGCTCGCTTTACAGACAAGGCTATCCGTTGGTACGTGATCCACACATATTCCGGTTATGAGAACAAGGTAAAGACATCCATTGAGATGGCGGTGGAAAACCGTAACCTCCACGACAAGATCGTTGAGGTGCACATTCCCCTGGAGGATGCCATTGAGATCGTAAACGGCAAGCAAAAGGAAGTAAAGAGGAAGACATTCCCCGGTTACGTTTTTGTTAAGATGGTTCACGATGACGAAACGTGGAACGTAGTGCGCTACATCAAGGGCGTTACGGGCTACGTAGGTGGAGATAACGAGCCTGTGCCGTTGTCCACAGAGGAGATCATCAAGCTGGGCATCGAAGAGGTGCAGATCGATATTGACATTTCCGTAGGTGATAATGTCAAGATACTGGCTGGTCCCCTGGAGGGCTTTATCGGTACTGTGAGAGAGATCTCCCAGGACAAGCAGAAGATAAAGGCTGACGTACAGATGTTCGGAAGAACTATGCAGGTCGACCTGAAATCAAATCAGATTCATAAGGCGGATTGATAAGATCCGAATTTGAATATCCGTATGTGTGTCGGAAACACACACAGCCCTGCAAGGCTGTAAAAAAGGAGGAAAACTTATGGCAAAGAAGATCATCGCTAAGGTTAAGCTTCAATTGCCTGCCGGAAAAGCAATGCCCAGCCCGCCGGTTGGACCTGCACTCGGACCTCACGGTGTTAACGCTCCTGAGTTCTGTAAGCAGTTTAATGCTAAGACTCAGCCCCAGATGGGTTATGTGCTCCCTGTAATCATTACGATCTACCAGGACAGAACATATACATTCATCACAAAGACACCGCCGGCAGCAGATTTGCTTAAGAAGGCAGCCAACATCACAGCAGGCTCTGCAAAGCCCAACAGTGACAAGGTTGGTAAGGTAACAAAAGAGCAGATTCGTGAAATTGCTAAGATGAAGATGGAAGATCTCAACGCAGCAAGCGAAGAAGCAGCAATGAGCATGATTGCAGGTTCTGCAAGAAGCATGGGAATTACAGTTATCGACTGATTCTCAAAACAAAAATTTTGACGTGCACCAATGATGCACAATGTGGGAGACGTGGACAACACGTTGCTTGACCACAAGGAGGTAATATGAAAGTAACAAAGAGATTTGGCGCCGCACAGAAGCTCATCGACACAACAAAGAGCTACGGCGTTGAAGAAGCAATGGCGCTGGTAAAGCAGACAGCTACTGCCAAGTTCGATGAGACTATCGAAGTTTCCATCAGATTGGGCGTTGACCCCCGTCACGCTGACCAGATGGTTAGAGGCGTTGTAGTTCTCCCCAACGGCACAGGTAAGACTCAGAGAGTTCTTGTTTTTGCTAAGGGCGACAAGGCAACAGAGGCGCAGAATGCAGGTGCAGATTTTGTTGGCGGCGAGGAGCTGGTTGACAAGATCCTCAAGGAAAACTTCTTTGATTTCGATGTTTGCGTAGCAACACCGGACATGATGAGATTCCTTGGTAGATTAGGTAAGGTTTTGGGACCTAAGGGCTTGATGCCTAACCCCAAGTCCGGTACGGTTACAACAGAGATCGCTAACGCAGTTAGTGAGATCAAGGCCGGTAAGGTAGAGTACAGAGTTGACAAGACAGCTATCATCCACGTTCCCGTTGGTAAGGCTTCATTCGAGGCTGAAAAGTTGGTTGAGAACTTCAACACTCTGATCAATGCCGTTATTAAGGCTAAGCCGTCCTCTGCAAAGGGTACCTACATTAAGAGTGTTGTGCTCTCCAGCACAATGGGCCCCGGTATCAAGATGGTAACAACATTTTGATCCACGGTGTCAATATAATATAAAAATTTAATAAGAAAGCAGCTTACCAAAGACAGCAGGTTCGCGACGCTTGTCGCCGCGAGTAAATGGCATACGGCCTGCCGAGGTGTTGATATATACTTAATTGGATATACAGCCTCGTGCGTCTCGTTATGCGCGAGGTTTTTTTATGGCAAGTTTGCTTTACGAAACCCTAATGGAGGTTATTGTGAGTAGTAATTTGGACGCAAAGAAGGTTGTGGTTGAAGAGATCGTTTCCAAGATGCGTGAAGCTAAGAGCGTTATCTTCTTTGACTACATCGGTATTAACGTTGAACAGGCAACTCAGATGAGAAAGGCTTTCCGTGAGAACGGTGTTGAGTGTAAGGTTTACAAGAACACTCTCATTAAGCTGGCTGCAAAAGAGTGCGGTTACGACGAGAAGGTAAACGACGTACTCAGCGGCTCCACAGCAATTGCATTCGGTATGAACGATCCGGTTGCACCTGCTAAAGTAGCAGCTAAGTGTGTTGAAGATTTTAAGAAGATGGAATTGAAGGCAGGCGTTGTAGACGGCGAGTACTACGACAAGGCAATGGTAGAGAAGCTTGCAACGATTCCTTCAAAGGAAGAACTTATTGCAAAGATGCTCGGCAGCATGATGGCTCCTTTGTCAGGTATGGCAAGAGTATTGAATGCTATCGCAGAGAGCAAGGGTGGCGCAGCAACAGAAGCAGCTGCAGAATAATATTATAAATAGAAAGTGAGATTGTAACAATGGATAAGATGGAAATTTTGGAAGCTATTAAGAGCATGACAATTTTGGAATTGGCAGATTTGGTTAAGGCACTCGAGGACGAGTTCGGTGTAAGCGCAGCAGCTCCCGTAGCAGTTGCAGGTGGTGCAGCAGCAGCTCCCGCTGAGGAGGAGAAGACAGAGTTCACAGTAGTTCTTGCTGACGCAGGCGCTGAGAAGATCAAGGTTATCAAGGCAGTTCGTGACCTCACAGGTCTCGGCCTCAAGGAAGCTAAGGCTCTTGTTGACGGTGCTCCTTCCACAATCAAGGAAGACGTTCCGAAGGCTGACGCTGAGAACATGAAGAAGACACTCGAAGAAGTTGGCGCAAAGGTTGAGATCAAGTAATTTCAGATTGCATAGACTTTTTTGGACCTGTCCCTGTGGGCAGGTCTTCTTTTTTTATATAAAAAGCGGCACGACCGGGACTTGAAGGACATAGAGCTTAAAAAACAACAGCGGAGAATGAACTTCATTCTCCGCTGGATTTTTTATCTGATGTTCACACACCCAAGCTTTCCATCACAAAGTCCGCCATTTTGTCCTTTTCCTTGACGGTTTTGTGGAGGATGGGCTTGCTCTTAAGGTTGGCAAGGGATGAGGGGATGGCAACTCCCGTCTTTGCGTTCAGGTCCTCCATGATAGCGTACTCGTCGGCAAGTGCTGCTGCGGCGTCGTCACCAAAGATGGCGCTGTAAACGCTGTTGGAGAACTTGTAGGGGCTGGCGGTGGAAAGTACCACCGTGGGTGTCGTGTCGCCCGTGGTTGCCTTGTATTCGTCCACAACGGTCAGCGCAACTGCTGTGTGGGTGTCGGCAACGTAGCCTGTCCGGTCAAAATACTTCTTGATGGTCTTTTTTGCGGCGGCGCTGTCAGCATAGCCTGCGGCAAATTCGTCCTTGATGGTGTCCAGCATAAAGTCGGGCACGGTGTATTCGCCCTTTGTGGCAAGGTCGCTCATCAGCTGTGCAACAAGGGCGTTGTCCTTGCCGCTTGCGTAGTACAGCAGTCTTTCCAGATTGCTGGAAACGAGAATATCCATGGAGGGGGAGATGGTCTTTGCCAGGTCGCGCTTTTTGTTGTAAACGCCCGTGTTTATAAAGTCGTAAAGCACGTTGTTCTCGTTGGATGCGCATATAAGCTTGCCAACGGGGAGCCCCATCATCTTTGCGTATCTGCCTGCAAGTATGTCGCCAAAATTGCCCGTGGGCACTGCAAAGTTTACCTTGTCGCCCAGAGTGATCCTGCCGTCATCAATGAGCTTTTTGTATGCGTAGAAGTAGTACACCACCTGGGGTGCCAGTCTGCCCACGTTAATGGAGTTGGCAGATGAGAAATCCATACCCTTTTCCAACAGGGTATTCTTTATATTGACGTCGGAGAATATAATCTTGACGCCTGTCTGCGTGTCGTCAAAATTGCCGTTAATGCCGCAAACGTATGTGTTGTTGCCCTCCTGGGTGGTCATCTGCGCCTTCTGCACGGTACTTACGCCGTCGTTGGGGAAGAATACGATGATCTTGGTGCCCTCAACGTCACGGAAACCCTCCAGCGCAGCCTTGCCCGTGTCGCCCGATGTGGCTGTGAGAATAACTGTCTGCTGAGAGTCGTTATTCAGCCTCTTGGACGCCGTTACAAGCTGCGGGAGCATCTGCAGGGCAACGTCCTTAAAGGCGCACGTGGGGCCGTGGAACAGCTCCAGAATGATGCTGTCGCCTGCGTATGCGATGGGCGTTACCTCGTCGGTGTCAAATTTGCCGACGTACGCATTTTTTACGCACTGCTTCATAACGTCGGCGGGATAGTCGGGCAAAAGCTTGCCCAGAACATATTCAGCCATTTCGATATATGACATGGTGATGATCTTATTGATGTCTATGGATATATTCTCCAGATCACGCATTACAAACAGACCGCCGTCGGGAGCCAGACCGTTGAGCACCGCCTTGGAGGGTGTTGTGGTGATGTTTTTATTTCTTGTGCTTTCGTAGATGTTCATTTCAAAAGCGTCCTTTCGCAGGAAATATAACTATTTCCCCTTATATTTTATGTACTTGTATATTATACACCATTATCAGCAAAATTTCAAGAGATAACACGTGTGTAAGCCGAGGATATTTTGCTGAATGGGGCAATTTCCTTTTCTCTTTGAGGCTACACCTTGGCTCTCCCTCCGGGAAAGAGGGCATAACAGAGCGAACGCCCCATCGGTCGTCTGTATCAATTGGAGGAATGTGCCCGGGTATTTTGGACAGTCGAGGACGCCGGTTCCTGCAGACCTCAAGGGTGGGGATGTAACACCTCATCCGTCAGCCTGCAGCTGACACCTTCTCCTTATTAGGAGAAGGCATGGGTGCGGCGGTTCTTTCTTGGCTCTCCCTCCGGGAAAGAGGGCAGAAAACATTCTCCCTCAGTCTTTTGCTTCATAAGATCCGGCTCCCTCAACAGAGAAAGCCATTTGTAATTCCCGCAGGGTGTAGTGGGGTGATTGATAAAAATAAATTGAAAATTTACCGCACATGGTGTATAATATAATTACAGACTGCCGGAAAGGAGAAAAAACATGAAAATAAAGAGATTGGTATCCGTTTTTATTGTTGCGGCGCTTCTGCTGGCGACGGCTTCCCTCAGTGGTTGTACCTGCAAGCATTACGAAAAGTCGGATATCGACAGCCTTGCAGAGGCTGAGGATATGACGGTGGAGGAAAAGATCCAAGCGGCAAAGGCGATGGAGATACTCGTTATCGATGGCAATGATTGTAAGATAGTCAGCGGAGAACATCTGCTGGAGCACTTTGTTAATGCTGAGAGGGGCGAGTGCAAGTGGATACGTACTGCAACGTACGGCGAGTTAAATGGTGAGGCATATGTGACCTTTGAGAAAATAGAGTACCGCGATGGAAAATACGCATTTTCGTCAACGAGCACTCGGCAAAAGCCTGCCAACGTTGCGATAACTTCACGTGAAACCCTTGAATACGATTACCTGATAAAGGATACACGATCAAAAGAAAAAGATGGGCTGGACGTTTACATACTGTCCAATATACCCGATGTGACGTTTAAGCAGATACTGTCTTCTGCGGTGTCGTCTGATTTGACAGACATAATTCGTTATGACAAAGCAAATCCGATATGGTTTTTGAAGAAAGTGGAATAAAACTTCTGCGGAATTAACGGAAAAATTTGCCATCGCATTTTTGTGATGGCTTTTTTGTATGCAAACGGAAACCTCAACTCACCTGAAAACAACACGCTGTAGGGCAGCGGCTTGTACCCGATGGTTGCTGTGCCTCGCATCCTCATTTTAATTCAAACAAATTTGTTGACAAATTACGGCGAATATGGTATCATTATCCTACGGCGATATTTGCCGACAAAACAAAAAGAGGTCTTTACTTATGGAATTATTTAAGACGGATATATTGATAGGACGCAGGCTGGAGCTTTTCTCCCAGCCCTCCTGTGATGAGTGGGGTTACGAAAAGCCCCAGACGGATACCTTTGCGGTGCTTTACCCAAAGGAGTTTAACGCACAAAAGGAATACCCCCTCTACGTTGTATTCCACTCTGCAGGGCACGACGTTTACTCCTGCCTTGAGTGCATAAAGACAAAGGGTAATCACGACATTTACCACGTGCCGGACGATATGTTTGGCTTGTTCCTTGACTGCAGAGCAAATACCGACGGTACTGCGGACTGGTGGTGGGGCGGCATTGACGCCCAGGGCAGGGGCAGTGACGACCGCCGAGGCGTTGAGACTCGCCCTGTGGAAAAGCGTTGCATCGCTACTATTGAGTGGACTATGGATATGTACCCCATCAACAGACAGAGGGTGTACGGCGTGGGCAACTCCATGGGCGGCAGCGGCGTGCTGGGCATAGCACTTCCCAGGGGCGATATTTTTGCGGCAATAAAGGCAAACGTGCCTGCGGGCGTGCGCCACGCGGCGGACAGATGCTGTCTTGATACCGAGGCTCCTGACGGCTTTGCTATTCCCGATCCGCCCATTGTTGTGGACTATTCCTCCCAGGTGGACGACTGGTCAAACGGTCACGAGGTGCTTTACAATGGCATGAGGGACAAAAAATACCCGATCATGGGCTTCTGGGGTACCTTTGGCCATGCAAACAACCATGAGAACATAGCAAAATACAACGACCTCATCCACGCATTTGACGTTTTTGCCGTTGAAAAGAATTGCGCTTATCCCGTGTTTACAAACGCCACAACGGACGACGTTATTCCGTGGCCGGACAACAGGGACTGCGGCACGTCGGGTCAGGTAAACGGATTTTTCCGCTGGAATGTGATAAAGGATGCCGACGACGGGCTTGACATAGAGCTGCGCCTTATGAATGCCGACGAGTGGACCACAAGAGTTCAGCTGCCCATGGAATCCGTGGCAGACGTTACTCTCCGCCGCTTGCAGAGCTTTGCGCCCTGCTGTAAGGTAAAATACAGCTTTGGCGACGTTGCGGGCGAGGCAGAGCTTGAGGACGGTGTTATCACGGTCAAGGGGTTAAAGATAACACAGACACCCACCGTGCTGAGCCTGAGAAAGTAAATTTTTGACCTGCGGAGTAATGTCGCAGGTCTTATCCCTTTTATATAAAGATCGAAGCAAATGATATTTGGAGGAAAGTATGAAGAGAAAAGTAAGGATAATTATTCCCCTGCTGGTGCTGGCGGTGGTATGCGTCGTGGGCGTTTTGTCCCTTTGTAAGGACAAAACTGTTACGGTGTATTATACCAACGACATCCACAGCTACATCGACAATCATCTTAAGAGCGAAAACGGACTGACATATTCGATGGTTGCGGCGTTAAAGGCAAATACCAAGAATTCCCTGCTGGTGGACGCAGGCGACCATATACAGGGTACTGCCTACGGCGGCATGGATAACGGCGCCACCATCATCAAGCTGATGAATGCGGCAGGCTATGACGTTGCTACCCTCGGCAACCACGAGTTTGACTACGGTATGGCAGGATGCATGGCAACGGTGGATGCGGCGGAATTTCCCTACGTGTCCTGTAATTTCAGACATGAGACTGACGGTGTAAAGGGTGAGACCGTGCTTGAGAGTTACGTTATCAAAAAGGTCGGCGGGGTAAAGATCGCCTTTGTGGGCATTACCACTCCCGAAACCATATCGTCATCCACTCCTGCGTATTTCCAGGATGAGAGTGGAAACTACATATACGGAATTGACGGCGGCGAAGATGGGCGCGACCTGTACGCATCTGTACAGCGGGCTATTGACAGCGCAAAGGCTGACGGCGCGGACTATGTTATCGCCATCGGTCACCTTGGCGTAGATCTTTCTTCAGGCCCATGGACCAGCCGTAACGTGATAGCAAACACGCAAGGGCTGGACGCATTTATCGACGGACATTCCCACACCACCATCCCCATGGAGCAGGTGGCGGATAAGACGGGCAAAACCGTGCTGCTGACCCAGACGGGCTCCTATCTTAATGCGGTGGGCAAGCTGGTTATTTCCGACGACAGAGAGATAACCGCTCAGTTGTTGACCGGTGAGGACATACCTCCCGTTGATAGCGTAAAAAAGATAGAGGATGACTGGATAAGCAGTATAAACGACAGACTTGGCCAGGTCATCGGCTCAGCTGAAGTCACCCTTGACAATTTTGACAGCGACGGCAAGCGCCTTGTGCGCAAGCAGGGCACAAATTCGGGCGATTTTGCGGCGGATGCCTTGTATTATCTTTTTGACGATATGGGAATGGACGTGGATATTGCGGTGATGAACGGCGGCGGTATCCGCAATACGGCCATTACGGGTCAGCTGACGTATCTGAGCTGTAAGGAGATACACACATTCGGCAACGTTGCCTGCCTGTTAAAGGTAACAGGTCAGCAGATATTGGACGCTCTGGAATGGGGCTCCAAGGGTGTAAGCGACCTTGCGGAGGACGGCAGTTTTCTCCACGTTGCGGGTGTGACGTACACTCTCGACCTGGGGTACGAGTCCACTGTGCAGGCTGACGACAAGGACGTCTGGACGGGCGGCCCTACGGGGGAATACAGAGTAAAGGACGTTATGATATATAATAAGCAGACGGGCGAATACGAGCCGTTAGATCTTACTGCCGAGTACAATATGGCGGGCTACAATTATACACTCCGTGACCTTGGTGGCGGTTTTGCTATGCTCAACGGCGCCACAAACGTGCTGGATTACGTTATGGAGGACTATATGGTCCTTGCCAATTACATCAAGGGCTTTGAAAACGGCGTTGTAGGGGTAGAAAATTCTCCTCTTGCTGCAAAATACGAGGGAATGCTGATGGATTACAGTAGCGTAAACGGCTCGGGCCGTATTAACGTTGTGGATTGAGGTATAATAATCACATCTAATGTACAAACTTCGTTTGTTATAATGTGATTATTGAATCGTTTGGGGTAGAAATGCGGATAGCGCATTTCATTATGATATGATAGTTACTTGCCGACAGGAATGGGATGAGGAATTAAAAAATTCCTCGTCCCTTTTTCTTTGCAAGCGCTGACTTAATTAAAGACAACAAACGGGAGGCGCCCCTACAGAAAAATAAAATTCTATCACCGTAGGGGGGCTCCCCCTCAATTTTGCCAAAACCAACGTAAAGTCAAAATTGACTTTACG